>NZ_JAELTU010000079.1 GCF_016429015.1 Rhizobium sp. ASV20 | reverse complement strand
CCCCCCCCCCCCCCCCCCCCCCCCCCCCCCCCCCCCCCCCCCCCCCCCCCCCCCCCCCCCCCCCCCCCCCCCCCCCCCCCCCCCCCCCCCCCCCCCACTTTTCGCCGATGTCTCGTGGGCTCGGAGATGTGTATAAGAGACAGGAACAAGCCTGCCGGTGGTCGAAGACCTCACGTAGAGGTGCGATAGCGCTTCAGGCGACAAGGCAAACTGTGGAGCAAGCTCCATGACGACGTGATATTGGCTGACCTGCGTATACATGGTCGCGATCTGCCGCTGTCCGAAGGCGTCGTAAAGCGTTTCATCGATCTGAGCAACGCTTACACCAAGTCTCGACGCCGTTGAACGATCAATATCGAGCGTGAGACTGGTTGCGGCCTTCTGCTTGTCGGAAATGACGTCCTGGATTTCCGGTAGGCCCTTCAGGACCTTCGTCATTGTTGCCGCCCACTTGTCGAGCTCCGCAGTGTCTGGATCCTGAAGCGTATATTGATATTGCGAAGCGGATGACCGTCCGCCAATCTGAACGTCCTGGCGGATCTGCAGTCCAACCGTCAGCCCTTCGAGGCCGGCCGTTGCGGTTCGCAAACGGGCAAGCACCGCCGGCGCCAGGCTTCGCGCGCCCATCGGCTTCAGATTGATTTGGAGCTGGCCGACACTGGCCGACGGACTGGGGTTGATCCAGTACGCGACGTTGTCAACGGCCGGATCAGCCATGACGATATGGGCAATTTCCTGCATCTTCGTCGACATGTCAGCAAAAGATATGTCGGTCGCCGCTTGCGCTTGCCCTTGCACCCATCCCGTATCCTGTTGCGGAATAAAGCCCTTCGGAATGGTGACATAGAGCCAACCGGTCACTGCCATGGTGGCGACGGCGACACCCAGGACGGCGAGCCTATTGTTAAGAACAACATCGAGTGCTCGTCCATATCCCGCAGTGCATTTCTCGAAGAACGCCTCCGACCAGCGGAAGAACGCCCCATGCGGCTTGTCATGATCGTGCTTGATCAACCAGGCGCACATCATTGGAGTGACGGTCAGAGAAACAAGCCCTGATATTATGATCGCCACGCTGATCGTAACAGCGAACTCGCGGAAAAGGCGCCCGACAATGCCGCTCATCAGAAGAATTGGTATGAAGACGGCAACGAGGGACACGGTCATAGACACGATCGTGAAGCCGACCTCCTGTGATCCTTTAACGGCGGCCTCGAAAGTGGACTTTCCTTCTTCGATGTGTCGCATCACATTCTCGATGACCACGATAGCATCGTCGACGACAAACCCCACGGCAATGGTCAAGCCCATAAGCGAGAGATTGTCGAGGCTGTAGCCGGCAAGATACATGACCGCAAAGGTGCCGATCAGAGACAGCGGAATCGTCGCCGCCGGGATGATCGTCGCCCAGAGATTTCGTAGAAAACTGAAAATCACAAGGACGACCAGCCCGATGGTAATGAGGATCGTGACCTTCACGTCGTTAACGGAGGATCGGATCATTCCGGACCTGTCAGCGACGACCGATAGCTTTATGCCGGCGGGAAGTCCCGCTTCCATTTGCGGTAGCTTTGCCTTTATTCCCTCAATGGTGTCGAGAATGTTGGAACCGGCCATTTTATGGACGTCGAGCATCACCGAGCGCTTGTCCTGCAACCACGCTGCCTGATTGACATCCTCAGGCGCCGACAACACCGTTCCAAGGTCATCTGCCCGAATCGGCGCGCCATTCTTGTATGCGACAACCATCGAGCGAAATGCCGGCACGTCCATGATCTGGTCTGTCGCATCAAGGACGGTCGTGCGGCCATTGCCGGCAAGCTGCCCCTTGGGCTGATTGACCGTCTGAGCGCCAACGGCGCTTCGAATGTCCTCAAGCGTCAACCCACGGGCGGCAATCTTGTCGGGATCGAGCTGAATTCTTATCGCCGGTCGCTGCGGGCCATGGTAATCCACCAGCCCCACGCCGTTCATCTGCGACACCTGCTGCGCGATGATGTCCTCGGCATAGTGATCAAGCTCGGTCGTCGGAATGCGATCAGATGTCAATGCCAATGTCAGGATCGTCGCTTCCGCCGGATTGCTCTTGTGGAAGTCAGGGGCGGCCGGCAAGTCCTTTGGCAACTGACCGCTGGCAGCGCTGATCGCAGCCTGCACGTCTTGCGCCGCCGCATTGATGTCCCTGTTGAGGTCGAATTGCATGGTGATTGAGGTGCGCCCGGACGAACTGGTTGATGTCATCTGCGACACGCCCGATATGGTTGAAAGCTGGTTCTCGAGCGGCGTCGCGACGGAGATCGCCATGGTCCCCGCGCTTGCGCCTGGAAGAGAGCTCGAGATCTGGATCGTGGGAAAGTCGACCTGCGGCAGGGACGCGATCGGTAGCAGGCCATAGGCAATGGAACCGACGATCAAAAGTCCGACCGCCAATAGGCAGGTTCCGACCCTGCGCTGGATGAAAATTCGTGAGAGGTTCATTGCGCGATATCCTCGCTTGCTGCAGCGAGCTTCTTGCCGCCAGAGCCTCCCGTGGCTACGACCGTTCCATCTGCAAGCCGTGACTGTCCGGAGGTGACGACTGTCGCGTCGACGGCAAGGCCATGCGTCACGGCGGTTAGGCCAGAATAAGTGTTTCCCGTTGTCACCGAGGCCGTGGAGACTTTGTTATCCGGATTAACAATGAACACATACGACCCCATCTGTCCGTTCTGTATCGCTGGGGAAGGCACGACGATCGAGTTTGGATCGGTTCGCAATGTTATATTTGCGCTGATCAGCTCTCCAGGCCAAAGGGAGAGGTCGTCGTTTGCAAACACCGCTTTCAGCTTCACCATGCCGGTTGATGAGTCGACCTGACTGTCAATTGCGCTCAGCTTTCCGTCAGCCAGGTGCTTCGCGCCATCGCGGCTGTAGGCTGAAACGTCCAACCGGCCCTTTGCCTGGCCGGCGATCAGATCCGCGAGATCGTCCTGCGTCAGCGTGAATTCGACGGCAATCGGCCGCATCTGGGTTACGGTGACCACGCCGGTCGCATCGGTTGCCCGCAGGATAGCTCCTTCCTGCTGCTGACGCAGGCCGACCCTGCCGCTGATCGGCGCCGTGATCGTCGCAAAATCCAGATTGAGTTTGGCTGTATCGAGCGCTGCCTTTCCGGATGCAGCTGTGGCGTCCATGATCTTGACCTGCGCAGCCGCAGTCTGCGCCGCCTGTGTGGTGCCGCTTCCCGTCGTCGTTAGCTTTTGCGCTCGGGCTTCATCGATCTTCGCCTGCTCAAGCTGGGCCAGTTCCTTGTCGTAGTCTGCCTGCGCTTGCGCGACGGCGGCCGCGTAAGGACGAGGGTCGATCGTCGCAAGGATATCCCCGGCCACGACGTCTTGTCCTTCGGAGAAGGCGATACTCTGGAGCTGGCCGTCGACGCGCACCTTTACATCGACTGCGGTCAATGGGGAAACGACCCCAAGGCCGCTACGCACGACGGGGAGATCTCTCTTGGCGACCGCCGCCGTCTGCACCGGCACCGGAGCGCGTTCGGCAGCGACTGCTCTGTTTTTACTCAAACCGGGCTGGGGCCGATAAATGAGATAGGCGGCCACGGCCCCGGCCAACACCATCGCGCATATCCACAGAAGGTAGAATGACCTACCCGACCTGCGTGACCCTGAAGGGGATCCATTCACGACAATACTCCATCAAGCGCTTCGAATTGCGCGCAAGCATGGACGCTTGCCGCGCGACGCCTGGGAATTTGACGGATCCCAAGTGGCTGCCAATTCGCGCCAGAATGAAAAATTATTTAAGTTTCATCTGCCTGTGGATCACGGCCTGATGAGGTATCCCGCTCCTGGAATCGTCACGATCATACTTGTCGATACGCCTGCGTCGATTTTCTTCCGTAGGCGGTGGACATGCATGTCGATGATGTTCCCGCGCGGGTCAAAATCGTAGGCCCAGGCCGCCTCAAGCAACATGGACCGGGTTACGACGGAGCCTGCATTGCGCATCAGGACTTGCAGAAGCAGGAACTCCCTGAACTGTAGATCGATGACCCGCTCATTCCTGCGGGCGATCCTGCGTCGAATGTCCAGGGACAGGTCACCGACGACGAGCATGTTCTCACGTCCATCGCCCATGAAATGCCTTGTGATCGCTTCGATGCGAGCGAGCAGCTCTGAAAAGAAGAATGGCTTGGCCAGGTAGTCGTCACAGCCGGCGCGCAGACCCTCAACGCGGTCCAATGAGCTCGCCAACGCGCTCACCATGATGACGGGCACATTGACATTCATCGCGCGTAGCCGGCGTACGAGTTCTATTCCGTCGAGCTTGGGCAGCAACCGATCGACGACGAGACAGTCGTAAATCAGCTCCATTGCAAGGGCCAGACCGAGTTCTCCATCGCTGGCCACGTCGATAACGTGCCCGGATTCGGCAAGCCCCCGTTTCAGATAGGCCGCACTTCGGTCATCGTCCTCAACTACCAATAGGCGCATTCAATCCTCGGCAAAGACGGAGCGTTGTCCAATGCGCCTTGGAACATGAAATTGTTTTCATGTTCAGGCGAACGAACATTCAATATTGATTATCTAGACAATAGACGGAAATTACTCAGCGTTCTTGGAGGAAATGTGTCGAAGATACTCGTGGTCGAGGACGACCTGGGGACGGCATCGGAAATCGAAGCGGCGCTTGTGGACCACGGCTGCACCGTTACTCAGGCTGTTGACGGTCGGGACGGCCTGGTCAAGGCGATCTCCGGCACTTTCGATGCGATCGTTCTGGATCGCATGTTGCCCGGCACGCTCGATGGTCTTGGGATGCTTGCAGCTTTGCGGGCTGCATCGGTCCAGACGCCGGTTCTCATCCTGAGCGCGCTTTCCGCCGTTGATGAGAGAGTACGCGGACTGAAAGCCGGCGGCGACGACTACCTGACCAAGCCATTCGAAGCGCTCGAGTTGACGGCACGGCTGGATGTGCTGATGCGCAGGCGAACGGTTGTGACCCAGGAGACGGTGCTGCGGGTTGGCGACCTGGAAATCAACCTGCTGACGCATACCGCAAGCCGAGCCGGCAACCTTATCGATCTGCTACCGCGGGAATATCAATTGCTGGAGTATCTCGTCCGGCACTCGGGTCAAATCGTTACACGTACGATGATGTTCGAGGAAGTATGGCACTATCGCTACGGCGAGGTAACGAATGTGATTGATGTCCATATCAGCAAACTTCGCAAGAAGCTGGATCTGCCGGGACTTGCCCCCATGATCAGAACGCTTCGAGGCTCAGGATATGTTCTCGATGCGGCCAATTGAACTCTTCAGGACCAGTGGCTTTCGTCTGGCGCTCGCCTTTCTGGTCGTATTCGGTGCCGCGGCGGTCGCGCTATTTCTGTTCGTTGATTGGCAGATGCAGGATTTTCTCGACCAGAGGAGCGACGAATGGCTGAGCCGAGAAATGCAGTCACTCCAGGGCCAGTCGACGGACGTGATCGTTTCACGCCTGTCGCTGCGAACCAAAGATCTGACGAGCATCGAGCGGCCATTCTCGCTCTTCGATCAGAACGGCAAGCTCATTGCAGGCGTACAACTCGCCATTCCGGACCAAGCGGCGTTTGACGCCCCCTTCGATTTTACCGACCATAGCGCGGCGAGGAAAGAGCACTACAGAGGATTGTTGCATCGACGTACCGATGGCGCCACGATCCTCGTTGCACAAAGTCTGCATGAACAGCGCGAATTTCGCGAGCGCCTTGAAAATGCGACACTTTTTGCATCCATTGCGACCGCAATCCTCGGCCTTGCCGGCGCCGTGGCTGTTGGAGTCGGTGCTGTGCGCCGACTGGACGCCATGTCGGATGCAGCGGCGCAGATCATGAAAGGTGACCTGAAGCAGCGATTGCCGACGGGACGCGCCGCAGGCGACATCGATCGCCTGGCCAAAGTCGTCAACGAGATGCTCGACGAAATCGAGCGCCTTATGCAGGAGGTAAAGGGCGTCTGCGACAATGTCGCACATGATATGCGAACGCCATTGACGCGTCTTCTGGGTAGCCTGGAACGTGCGCGCCGACGCGCCACCAATATCGACGAATATCACGGCTATATTGATGAATCACTCGAGGAGGTTCGAGGTATCCTCAAAACATTTGGCGCGCTTCTCCGCATTTCGGAAGTAGAAGATGGTCTTAGACGGTCCGGCTTTGTCGACATCGATCTCAGGGTCATCGCACGCGATGCCGTGGACTTCTTCGAACCAGCAGCTGACGAATGCGGCGTCGCTCTCATCTTTGCCTCAAGCAACGACGAGCCGGCCATCATCTCAGGTGATCCCAGCCTCATCTTCGAGGCGATCGCCAACTTGATCGACAATGCTATCAAGTTCACGCCAAGAGGTGGAAAAGCGACGGTCCGTGTCGAGGGCGAAAAACGTGCGGCAACCATCGTCGTCGAGGATACCGGCATAGGCATTCGCGCCGAAGACGCCGACGCGGTAGTTCGCCGCTTCTATAGAGCCGAGAAAAGCCGACATGCGCCCGGCAATGGACTGGGATTGAGCCTCGTTGCGGCCATTGCCAGACTTCATGGCATGCGACTGGAAATCCGCTCGCCCAAAATTGGTACCTGCATTTGTTTGGCAATTGAATAGCCACTCATGTTTCAGGTAGTAAATTTCTTACGTTCATTCGTCCGCTCACACGCGCGCACAGATAGAGGGTCGACCAATCACCTCTTCCTCCATACGGACAATGGCAGAACAGACGCATACTGCATTTATCGATGGCGGTGTTCATTTGTGTCGCGATCTTGCCTGGATGCTGGCATCGCAAATTCGTCAATCGGTTCTCGGGCACCGAATGGATTACCCTCCAATGCAAATCCGGGTCAAAGCGTCGTGAAATTACGCAGTTATAGCGGAAGGAAAGTGTGCCATACTGGTTGATGAACGCGCTTGAAAACAGCGTTTCGGGCGTCCACGCAAGCTGTTGCGACAAATGCTTTGATTTGGATGACGCAGACTCTCCGCTTTTTTGGCTTCATGCCGTTTAGCTTGTCATCTTTGATTGAGCTGGCGTTATGACAGATTCAGAGGCTGTTTTCCGCACCGTCGATGCGGAAGCGCTGACCCGACGCGGGCAAACGCCGGCATCATGCACTTGGGTGAGCTTCTCCAATGACGCCCTTTACTCCAAAGCCAGCCAGTGCAGACGCCGGTTCAGTCCAAGCAAGATGAGCAATATGCCGGCATATGTGAGCGTGCCTGTGACGATTTGAAGGACGACGGCCTCTCTCCAAGGCAAACTCCCTGAAAAACCCTGCTGAACCAACACCACCGCTGCAACCATAAGAAGGCTCGACGGCGCGATCAACAGAGCGACCCCCTTGGCAATTTCCAACCAATCCACCTTCGCGATCTTCGACTGCAATCCAATGCAGGTCGCAAGCGCCAACACTGCCGTGCAGCATTGCGCGATTGCCAGCTCCCGCAATCCGAAGCGTGCGACCACAAGGACGACCGCAAGCGAGACGGCGACGTTCAACAACGTGACGGGAAGCCGGTACCCGATCCTTCCGACGACCGACAGCGACGCCTCGTTGATGTAGCCTGGCGAAAGCAGCAATTGCCGCAGGCAAAGAAAGGGAATGATGGAAGCTGCAGGCATCCAAACCTCGCCAAGCACCAGCCGCACGACAGGCTCCGATATCTGAGCCAGCCCAAGGTACATGGGTGCGGCAATGGCAATAAGCGCAAGAACGAAACGAGCACCGGCGATACCCGGCGATCGGGCCGATCCGGCGGGCTGCAAATGCGCACGCCGGAAGACAACCCAGCTTAACGACCGCGCCGGCTCCCCCAGCAGCTCGGACACGACGGCAACAACACGCTCGGCGGCTCGGTAGAAACCTGCATCCGCTACACCTAGAAAACTTCCGACGACCAGGGTCCCCGAATAGGAGCCAAGAAAGACGACCAGGCGATTGCCGACGATCTGGCGGGAAAACGCCATGACGTCGACAAACACGGGCCTCGTCAGGCGCAGGCGCGGCAACCGCATGACGACATAAGCCGATCCGAGCAAAAGAGCGAGCTGGCAAACGACTTTGGCCACCGCCAGCGCCGACGCATGCCCATGTTGGCTGAGCAACACGATTGCCGTGATCAACCCGGAGAGCTCGCCCGCAATCCTGACGATCGCACGTTGACGCAAGCGACCCGCGGCGACAAGCTCTCCGTCAAAAGCTGCCGTCAGTGCCGCCGGCAACATCCAGCCGCTCAACAGGGCAAGCAAAACGCTCTGTGTTTCATTGCCAACGAAGGCATAGAAGACGACGGCGGTCAGCAAGCCGACACTCGTGAGCAAGCCACCGCTGACAATGGAGATGGTGGCTACTTGATCGAAGCAGTCGTCACCATCATGCGCTTTCATTATAAACTCCGCCCATCCGCCTTCCGCCACCACCAGCAGCAGCATGGCGATGGCGGAAGCGAAGGCAAAAAGCCCGAACTCTGCCGGGCTCAACATGCGCGCTGCAACGAAGAAGGTTGCGATCTGGGAAAATTGCGAGACGACTTTGGCCGCAACGATCCAGATCCCACCAGATACGAGCGTCCGTGGGAATCGGCCCTTGGTGGCGCCTTGTGACCTTGATTGATCTCGGTCGTCCTGGCGATCTCTATCCTTGATCAATGAAAACATCGCAAGCTTTCCAATTGACAGATCACTGGCCGCCATTTACCGGGCGCGCACCGCCCGGCGAGCGAGTTGAAGCGCAATGGTTAACGGTCTCCGATTTGAAAGACGACGGAGTATCGATATGCCCAGTCAGGCTCGCTGCGGTCGAGCGGTTCTCTGGCCCAGCGCAGCCAAGGCCATCCGCTCCTTGAACTTTCCGAAGACCATATTTCCTCCTGCTTCATCAGCACGGGCCGGAACGCGGACGCCTTCAGCACTCTGGTCTTGATGTCGAGGTCGTTTCCATCGATCACCAGATATCCTCCCGGAGCGACCAGCCTCATCATATTGACAAGGCACCGTTCAGCCAGTTCGTCTTGCATCGGTCCCATGAAGTTGTTTGCCAGCAAGATGTCCTGCTGCCCGACGAGGTTCACAAGCCTTTCGTCGGTCGCATCGGCCGTCAACCATGTGACACCTTCCCTGAGCCAATCCCTGACCTGCAGCGATCCGTCGGGGAGAGGCTGCAGGATGTCGACAAGCGACGGCCCATCGGCGCTTGCGACCTCCGCTCGGCCCGCGACATACAAGCCGCCTTGCGCGGCGGGAACGTCCGGATGGTAGACGCCTTGCCTTGCCACTTCCACTACAGTCCCTGATATATCCGCGCCGTGGGCTTTGACGTGCAGATCGCTTCTTGCGTTCTTGATGGCATAGATGACGGAATAGAGTTCGGCCCCGGTGCTGCAGCCAATCGATGCGATCCTGACATCGCTATTGGCAGGATAGTGGGACGTCAGCGCCCCAATCACCGAAAGCAGCGGCGGATTGCGCATGAAATGCGTGTAATGGGACTGAAACCGTACGGTATTTCTTACGAACTTTCGGTAGATGTAGCGTCCAACACGAAACATCGTCGGCGTTCGCCGCACGGAACTCGGTATGCTATCCCAAATCGCCCGACAAAGGCGAAGGGGAACCTGATGGATAAGGGTGAAACCAGTCACGGTGGTCGACATGATAAACTCCTTCAACTGCGCTGCCGGCCCACAAGATGGCCACCCAGGCAATAAGGACTTGAGTTGAGACGGGACAAATGCGCCGAAGCAATCGGCCGAGCGGCATGGTCATCGAAAGCCATGCTTGGAGCTTGCAAAAACGAAGACCGCGATTGGGTCCGGTCTCGACGGCTTTATTCAGCCATCTATCTGTCATGCTTGAGCTCGCCCGCCGGTGCGAAGAACGATTTGCCCTACCGAGCGCAAAGATAGGGGCGCGCGTCTCTATGGTGGATAATGGAAGCTCAGAGGAGCAGAAAGAAGCAATCTAGACCCACTCCATGGGACGTGTGCCGCGATCATACCATCAATCTGCACGGGGAGTGGCGGACAGATGACGTCGGAGACAAGGTAGTTAGTGCTGCAGCGTTTGCACAAGAATACCAGCTTGCGCAGTTGCTGGTTCCTACGGTCGCCGGCGGATACGGCGCAACCATGCGAGGCACCCGACCACAAAGCGGAGACCTCCAAGAGGCGCGTCTCATGGCGATGCGATCTCGAATGGATGTGCGGGATATTCATGGCAAGTGCCATTGACGCCAAAAGACAGGCGATCACAGTGAACTTCTGAGCCAAACTGACATGGAGCGCCTTCATGCAATGGTTCTAGGCACTGCCATCCTTGGCTTCAATTCAGCAAAACGTGCCCCGTCATCGACCAAAGGAAGTAGCTTAGCAACCGTCCGCTCACGCCCGCAGCGATCATGAATGCCCCTCCCATATTCATAGGCCGGGTACTCAATCCGGACATATACATGATCACGGCGCATTGTTGGCACATGAAAGATAGCTGAAAAGACTGGCATCCAGCCATCAGAGGTTAGGCCGTGCAATCTTAGCCCTGACCGCCCAGCCCGTCTGGCTCCGTATCGGTTTCCCGTCAGCTTTCGCGACGTCGAAGATCTGCCTCAAAATCGCTCATCAGCTCCGGCGCCGCTCGCGCGGCCAATTGGCCGAGAAGTGGCAGCTTGATGAGATGGTGATCTCAATCAACGGAAAGAAATACTGGCTGTGGCGCGCCGTCGATGCCAATGGCTACGCCACCGCCAGTTCTGCTAAAGCCTTGATGCGGCCACGCAGCCTGCGGCGCGTACCGGATGGGCTCTCGGAAAAGTTCGCCCGATAACTGCGAGAAAATGCCGAGGCAGAATTGAAACCCGTAGCGGCAGCTATATCGGCAAAGGAATCTTTTGTTTCGATCACCTTTCGTCGCGCCGCATTCAATCGCAGTGCCAGATAATGAACATGTGGCGGAGCGCCGATGCTCTCTTGAAAGAGGGCCTGAAGATGGCGGGCACTGACGCCGACGCGCCGTGCCAGGCGCGCCAGCAGCAATGGCTGCTCGATATTGTCTTCCATCAAACGGATGGCCTGGGCGACACGTGGGTCGCGCATGCGCAGACCCGCGGTCGAGGGTGAAAGTTCAGCCGCGTTCTGCCCGGACGCCGGTTCGTAGATGAACAGGCGGCTGACCTCAAGCGCGAGTGAATAGCCTTGCCGGCGCCGGATGATGTCCAGCATGAGATCCACCGTCGGCAATGAGCCGGCCGTGGTGATACGCTTGCCGTCGATCACGAAGCGGTCCTTGACCGCGCGCACCTGCGGATAGGCAAGAGCGAAGTCGTCGAAATCCTCCCAGTGAACGGTCGCCGAAACATTGTCGAGAAGGCTTGCCTCGGCCAGAAGCCAGCTGCCGGATTCGATCCCGGCAATCATCGAGCGATGACGCGCCGTTTGCGACAGTTGCATCTTCAGTGCCTGCGTGGCGCTACGTCGCCAGTTGTAGCTGGCGAGAACGAAGAGCGGTGCCGTATCGGACAACGGTTTGAAGCCGCCGGACGCCGGCACCGGGATAAGACTCGTCGTCTCCACCGGCGAACCATCCGGCGTGAATAGACGCCAGCGGTAGATCTCGGCGCCGGATATGCGATTGGCCCCCCGCAAGGGTTCGATCACCGACGCGATCAGGATCAGGTTCGTTTCGGGAAGAACCAGCAGGTCGATGTCGAGCGGCTCAGTGGACAGCGTCAGCACCAGGCATTCCCTCCGATTTCTGAAACTGTATCGTCTACTTCTGAAATTGCAAAGCATGAAGGCATGCAATGGCTCGTAATGTCCTCAATACGAGGGAGAACAAAATGCCTCTTGCGATGAACCGCGATGTCTTCATCACCTGCGCCGTAACCGGTGCCGGCGATACGGTTTCCAAATCCAGCCATGTTCCGATCACTCCCAAGCAGATCGCGGACTCCGCGATCGACGCCGCCAAGGCTGGGGCGGCAGTGGTTCACTGCCATGTCCGCGACCCCGAGACGGGCGCTGCCAGCCGCCGCAACGAACTTTACCGCGAAGTCACGGATCGCATCCGCTCGGCCGATATCGATGTCGTGCTGAACCTGACCGCCGGCATGGGCGGCGACTTGATTTT
This sequence comes from Rhizobium sp. ASV20, assembly GCF_016429015.1. Classification (GTDB taxonomy): domain Bacteria; phylum Pseudomonadota; class Alphaproteobacteria; order Rhizobiales; family Rhizobiaceae; genus Rhizobium. Next base: position 20,264 of record NZ_JAELTU010000079.1, on the reverse strand, counting down.
CGGTGATGTCGAAAGCCCGCTGCCATTGAACGCCAGAGGCACGGACATGGCGGGCGCTTCTGAGCGTGTCAGCCACGTGGCCGAATGCTTACCCGAAATCTGCACGCTCGATTGCGGCACCATGAACTTCAGCCTCGGCGACTATGTCATGACCAATACGCCCTCGATGCTGAGGGCCATGGCAAAGAAGATGACCGATCTCGGCGTGCGCCCGGAAATCGAGGCCTTCGATACAGGTCATCTGTGGTTTGCCAAACAGCTTGCCGAGGAGGGCCTGATCGAGGACCCGGTCCTCATCCAGCTCTGCATGGGCATCCCCTGGGGGGCGCCCGATGACCTCAACACCTTCATGGCGATGGTCAATAACGTTCCCAACAGCTGGACCTTCTCGGCTTTTTCCATCGGCCGCAATGCCATGGCTTACCCCGCAGCTGCCATTCTCGCGGGCGGCAATGTCCGCGTCGGGCTGGAAGACAATCTCTATGCCGGCAAGGGCATACTCGCGACCAACGCCCAGCTCGTCGAAAAGGCGGTGCAAGTCGTCGAAGGCATGGGTGCGCGCATCATCGGCCCCGAAGATGTCCGCAAGAAGCTGAAACTGACGAAGCGCTGAGGCCCCGATGACCAAGATCAACAAAGCGGCCTGCATCGGCGGCGGCGTCATCGGCGGGGGATGGATCGCCCGCTTCCTGCTGGCCGGCATTGACGTCGATGTCTACGACCCACATCCGGAGGCGAAACGCATCGTTAGCGAAGTTTTGGCGAATGCCGAAAAAGCCTATGCGATGCTGACTGGCGCGCCTCTGCCACCGCGTGGCGAGCTCACATTCAGGGACACTCTGGAAGCGGCCGTCGCCGGTGCCGACTGGATCCAGGAAAGCGTGCCCGAGCGACTGGATCTCAAGCGCAATGTGCTGACGCAGATCGACGCGGCGGCAAAGCCCGATGCCCTGATCGGCTCCTCCACTTCAGGGCTGCTGCCGACAGACCTGCAGCGCGACATGCGCCACCCCGAACGCCTGTTCGTCGCCCACCCATATAATCCGGTCTATCTGCTGCCGCTCGTGGAAATCGTCGGCGGCGAAAAGACCAGCGCCGCGACCATCCAGGCAGCGATGGAGCGCTTGCCGCCCATCGGCATGAAGGGCGTGCATATCGCCAAGGAGATCGAGGCTTTCGTCGGCGATCGCTTGCTGGAAGCGCTCTGGCGCGAGGCACTCTGGCTGATCAAGGACGATATCTGCACCGTCGAGACGCTTGATGACGTCATCCGCTACTCTTTCGGCTTGCGCTGGGCGCAAATGGGCCTGTTTCAGACCTATCGCATCGCCGGCGGCGAAGCGGGCATGCGTCACTTCCTGGCTCAGTTCGGCCCTGCCCTGCAGTGGAACTGGACGAAGCTGATGGATGTCGTCGATCTCGACGATGCCCTTGTCGAAAAAATCGGCCAGCAATCGGATGAACAGGCAGACGGCCTGTCGATCCGTGAACTCGAGCGCATCCGTGACGAAAATCTCGTCGGCATCTTCCAGAGCCTCAAGGCAAGCCATGGCGGTAAGGGCTGGGGCGCCGGCAAGCTGCTGAAGGATTTCGAGCAGCATCTTTGGGCGACCGGCGGGGGCAGGAAAGAGACGCCCGACGTTACACGGCCACTGCGCCTGATCGACACCAAGGTCAGCCCCGCATGGGTCGACTATAACGGCCACATGACCGAGCATCGCTATCTGCAGGTCTTCGGCGACACGTCGGATGCGCTGCTGCGCCTGATCGGCGTCGATCTCGATTATGTCGAGCGCGGTTACAGCTACTACACGGTGGAAACCCATATTCGGCACCTTGGCGAAGCCAAGCTCGGACAGGCCATCCATTCGACCGCGCAGATCCTCGGATCCGACGAAAAGCGGCTGCATGTCTTCCATGCGCTGCACGATAGCGAAAGCGGCAACGTGATCGCCACCGCCGAACAGATGCTGCTGCATGTCGACTCGAAAGCAGGCAGAGCCGTTGCCGCACCGAAGGAGGTGTTGGCGAAACTGAGGCCGATTGCCGACACGCATGCAGCCTTGGCCACGCCGGAGGGAGTTGGCCGTCATGTGGGACAAAAACGCTAGGAGGAAGCGATCGTGAATTTCGGACTCAGCGAAGAACAGGAGATGATCGTCAGGACGGTCAGGGACTTCGTGGAGACGGAGATCTATCCGCACGAGAACGAGGTCGAGCGCACCGGCATCGTGCCGTCCGAAATCGGAGACGAGATCCGGCGCAAATGTATCGCACTCGGTTTCTATGCCTGCAATTTCCCTGAGGAAATCGGCGGCGCCGGGCTCGACCACCTCACCTTTACACTCGTCGAGCGCGAACTCGGCCGCGGCTCCCTGGGACTTACCGTCTTCTTCGGCCGCCCATCCGGCATTCTAATGGCTTGCGAAGGCGAACAGCGCGAGCGCTATCTTCTGCCGGCGGTGCGTGGCGAGAAAATCGATGCACTCGCCATCACCGAGCCCGATGCCGGCTCCGACATGCGCGGCATGAAATGCTCAGCAAGGCAGGACGGCGATGATTTCGTGCTTAACGGCACGAAGCATTTCATCTCGCATGCCGACGTCGCCGATTTCGTTATCGTCTTTGCTGCCACCGGCGAGGAAGACACCCACCGTGGCGTCAAGAAGAAGATTACCGCCTTCCTGGTTGATCGCGGTACGCCGGGCTTCGAGATTCTGAAGGGTTACGATTCAGTTTCCCATCGCGGCTATCACAACTCCATCCTGAACTTTACCGACTGCCGCCTGCCGAAATCGCAGGTACTCGGCGAAGTGCATCGCGGCTTCGATCTTGCCAATCAATGGCTATACGGAACACGCCTCACGGTCGCCGCGACCTGCGTCGGCCGGGCGCGGCGTGTCTTCGATCTCGCCCTGCCCTATGCGGCCGAGCGCAAGCAATTCGGCAAGCCGATCGGCGCCAATCAGGGCGTATCGTTCAAGCTCGCCGACATAATCACCGAGATCGACGCAGCCGACCTGCTGACACTATCTGCCGCCTGGAAGCTCGATGCCGGTATCCCGGCCAATCGCGAGATTGCGTCTGCCAAGCTCTATGCTTCGGAAATGCTTGCCCGCGTTACCGACGAGGCAATTCAGATTTTCGGCGGCATGGGATTGATGGATGATCTGCCGCTCGCCCGCTTCTGGCGCGATGCCCGCGTCGAGCGCATATGGGACGGCACATCGGAGATCCAGCGGCATATCATCAGCCGCGACCTGCTTCGGCCGTTCGGAGCATGAGCCCATGATACAGCGCTCGCTCGACCGCCTGATCCGACCCAGAACGATCGCCGTCTTCGGCGGTCGCGAGGCACGACGTGTCATCGAGCAATGCGACCTCATGGGATTTTCGGGCGAGATCTGGCCGGTGCATCCGACACAGGAGAGCGTGCTTGGACGCCGCTGCTATCGCTCGGTTGCCGAACTGCCTGATGCACCAGATGCTGCCTTCGTCGGCGTCAACCGGACGCTGACTATCGACATCGTCAGGGATCTCGCTGCCAAGGGAGCCGGCGGCGCCGTATGCTATGCCTCTGGCTTCAGCGAAGCGGTAGCAGAACTGAGCGACGGCGCTGATCTGCAGCGCGCGCTTGTCGAGGCTGCCGGCGCCATGCCGATCGTCGGACCAAACTGCTACGGCATCATCAACGGCCTGGACGGCGCCCTCCTCTGGCCCGATCAGCATGGCATTGTCAGAACCGAGCGCGGCGTTGCGATCCTTACCCAATCCTCCAACATCGCCATCAATCTCAGCATGCAGAGGCGTGGCCTGCCCATCAGCTATCTGATGACCGCAGGCAATCAGGCACAGATCGGCCTCTCGGTGCTTGCGCAAGCCGTCCTTGAGGACCCGCGCGTCACGGCAGTCGGCCTGCATATCGAAGGCTTCGGCGATATCCGGGCGCTGGAGGCGCTTGCGATGCGCGCCAGAGAGCTGAAAAAGCCCGTCGTCGCGCTGAAGATCGGCAAATCCGAACAGGCACAGCGTGCCACCGTCTCGCACACCGCCTCGCTTGCCGGCAGCGATGCGGTGGCCGGCGCCGTTCTCGACCGCCTCGGCATCGGGCGCGTCGCGACTTTGCCTGAACTCATCGAAACGCTGAAACTGCTGCATGTTGCGGGTCCGCTTGAGAGCAATGCGATTTCCTCGATGAGCTGTTCGGGCGGCGAGGCCTCGCTGATGGCCGACACTGCCGTCGGCCGGAATGTCGAATTTCGCGCCCTGACACCCGAACAGCTGCCGTCCCTGCGCGCGAGCCTCGGCCCGATGGTGACGCTCTCCAATCCCCTTGATTATCACACCTTCGTCTGGGGCGATCTGGCACGACAGACAGAGGCTTTCAGCGCCATGTTCGCCGGAGACTATGCCCTCAACCTGCTTGTCCTCGACTTCCCGCGCGAAGATCGCTGCGACGGGGCGGACTGGATGATCACGGTCTCTGCCGTTGCCGCAGCCGCCAAGCAGACCGGCGCCCGCGCCGGCATTCTGGCGACGCTGCCGGAAAACATGCCCGAGGCGATCGCAGAGCAATTGATCGAAGCCGGCATCGTGCCGCTCTGCGGCATCGGCGAGACCCTCGCAGCCGTTGAGATTGCGAGCGAAATTGCCGATGCATGGAAGAGACCGCAGCCCTCACCACTCCTTGCTGTGCGTGCCGTTGGCGGTGAGATCGAGACCCTGAGCGAGGCCGCGGCCAAGGCCGAACTCGCAGCAGCCGGTCTTGCGGTCCCGGATGGCAAGGTGGCAGCCACGGCAAGCGAGGTTGCCGATTGTGCCGAACAGCTCGGTTTTCCCGTCGCTCTGAAGGCCCTCGGCGTCGAACACAAATCCGACGTCGGTGCCGTCAAGCTCAACCTATGGGATAGACGTGCCGTTTTCGATGCGGCTGAAGGCATGGCTGCTGCGGCTCACGGATTCCTTGTCGAGCGGATGATCGAACACCCCGTCGCGGAGTTGATCGTCGGAGCGGTCCGTGATCCCGTTGCCGGTCTGGTCCTGACGGTCGGCGCGGGCGGAATCCTTGTGGAATTGCTTGAGGATTCCGTCATTCTGCCACTTCCGGTGACAAAGGCGGAGGTTTTGGAGAGGATTTCGCGATTGAAAGTCCGCAGGCTGATCGAAGGCTATCGGGGCAACACCGGAGGTCGTTTCGACCTGGTTGCCGACGCCGTCGTATCGACGGCAGAATATGTCGTAAAGAATGCCGCACGGATCGAGGAACTGGACATTAATCCATTGATGATTTTGGCTGGATCCCGTGGCGTCGTCGCCGCGGATGCGCTCATTCGGCGAAGGAGGTAGCAGAAGTTGCAGGACCCCATTCGTACCCGATGCGACAAAGGCATTTTAGAAGTCATCATCGACAGACCGAAAGCGAATGCCATAGACTTGGCGACGAGCCGCAAGATGGGGCTGATCTTCCGCGACTTTCGCGACAATCCGGATCTGCGCGTCGCCATTATCACCGGCACCGGCGAGAAGTTCTTTTCCGCAGGCTGGGATCTGAAGGCTGCAGTTGCTGGCGACGCGGTTGACGGCGATTACGGCGTCGGCGGGTTCGGCGGCCTGCAAGAGCTGCGTGATCTCAACAAGCCTGTGATCTGTGCTGTCAACGGCATCTGTTGCGGTGGTGGCCTCGAGATTGCGCTTTCGACAGATCTGATCATTGCTGCATCGCATGCGACCTTTGCGCTCCCTGAGATACGGTCAGGCACCGTTGCCGATGCGGCATCCATCAAGCTGCCGAAGCGCATCCCCTATCACATCGCCATGGACATGCTCCTGACTGGCCGTTGGCTCAATGTCGAGGAGGCCCATCGCTGGGGGTTCGTCAATGAGATCGTCACCGCGGACAAGCTGATGCACAGGGCTTGGGAACTCGCCCGCCTGCTCGCAAGCGGTCCGCCGCTCGTCTACGCGGCGATCAAGGAAATCGTTCGCGAAGCGGAAGGCTCGACGTTTCAGGCTGCCATGAACAAGATCACCAAACGGCAGTTTGCGACCGTCGACGTTCTTTATTCGAGCGAAGATCAATTGGAAGGCGCAAGGGCTTTCGCCGAGAAGCGAGACCCAATCTGGAAGGGAAAGTAGAGGCGGCGGCAACCGCAGCATTTTCCCGCATAGTCACGGGTATCAAGCTTCAGGCGGAAGAGGAAACCGCGTCCTGAAGCGCGCTGCCCGAGAGTTCTGTCAACACCACAAAAAGAAGGAACAGGGGAATGAACGACTATACGAAGCATTTGGCAGGTCGCGTCACGTCGGGCGGTCTCAACCGCCGCGAATTCATGGGACGCGCAATGGCAGCCGGCGTGACTTTGGCACTCGCCGACAAACTCTTTACCGAAAGCGCGATGGCGGCCGAGCCGAAGCGCGGCGGTCATCTGAAGCTCGGTCTTGAAGGCGGAGCCGCGACCGATTCCAAGGACCCGGCGAAATTCCTGTCGCAGGTGATGTTCTGCATCGGCCGCTGCTGGGGCGACATGCTGGTGGAATCCCACCCGTTGACGGGTGCTGCCGTGCCCTCGCTCGCCGAATCCTGGGAGCCGTCGAAGGATGCCGCCACCTGGACCTTCAAAATCCGCAAGGGCGTCAAATTCCACAATGGCAAGGATCTGACGATCGACGACGTGGTCGCCACGCTCAAGCGCCATACCGATGCGAAGTCGGAATCGGGCGCTCTCGGTGTCATGAAGTCGATCAAGGAAATCAAGGCCGACGGCGACAATCTCGTCCTGACTTTGACCGAGGGCAACGCCGACATGCCGTTGCTGCTGACCGACTACCACCTCGTCATCCAGCCGAATGGTGGCTATGACGATCCGCTCGCCTCGATCGGCACCGGCCCTTACAAGCAGGTCAGTTTCGAGCCGGGCGTGCGCGCCACCTTCGAGCGCAACAAGGACGACTGGCGCACCGATCGCGGCTTCGTCGACAGCGTTGAAATCATCACGATGAACGATGCGACGGCGCGTATCGCCGCGCTATCGTCCGGTCAGGTCCACTACATCAACCGCGTCGACCCGAAGACCGTGGATCTCCTGAAACGTGCACCGACCGTCGACATCCTGTCCACCGCCGGCCGTGGCCACTACGTCTTCATCATGCATTGCAACACCGCGCCGTTCGACAACAACGACCTGCGCATGGCGCTGAAATATGCCATGGACCGCGAGACCATGGTCAAGAAGATCCTTGGCGGCTACGGCAAGGTCGGAAACGATTTCCCGATCAACAGCACCTATGCGCTTTTCCCCGAAGGGATCGAACAGCGCGCCTACGATCCCGACAAGGCTGCCTTCCATTACAAGAAGTCCGGCCACAGCGGTCCGGTTCTCTTGCGCACATCGGAAGTCGCCTTCCCCGGCGCCGTGGATGCAGCGGTTCTCTATCAGGAAAGCTGCAAGAAGGCCGGGATCAATATCGAGGTCAAGCGCGAGCCGGGCGATGGCTACTGGACGAATGTCTGGAATGTCCAGCCCTTCTCCACCTCCTACTGGGGCGGCCGTCCGACGCAGGACCAGATGTATTCGACCGCCTATCTGTCGACGGCAGACTGGAACGACACGCGCTTCAAGCGTCCCGACTTCGACAAGCTCCTGCTTCAGGCCCGCTCCGAACTGGACGAGGCCAAGCGCAAGGAGCTCTACCGTGCCATGGCGATGATGGTGCGCGACGAAGGCGGTGTCATCCTGCCGATGTTCAACGATTTCGTGAACGCCTCCACCAAGCAGGTGAAGGGCTACGTCCACGACATCGGTAACGACATGTCGAACGGCTACGTCGCGACCCGCGTCTGGCTGGAGGCCTGATGTCTGAAGCCGGGCGGCAACGCCCTCATCTCTGACGCAGCCGGGACCGCGATAGCTTTTCGCGGTCCTCCCGACGTTTAAGCGCGAGGCATCGGCCATGTCCAATCCCCCCCTCGGAACAGTTCTGCCCGGGCTGCGGTTCAAACAGCGTTTTCCGCTGCTATCCCTGGTTATCGAGCGATGCCTGCTCAGCATCGTTTTGCTGTTTGCAGTCTCGATCCTGATTTTCGGCGGGCTGGAAGCTCTGCCCGGAGATTTCGCAACGACGTATCTCGGCCAGTCGGCAACGCCACAGGCAGTGGCGAATATCCGCGAAGAGCTCGGCCTCAACCGGCCTGTCGTCACACGCTATGCTGAATGGCTCGGCCATGCCGTCCAGGGTGATTTCGGAAGCTCGTGGGCAAGCAAGAACTCCGTCAGCGAGCAGATCGGCAAGCGCCTCGGCAATTCGCTGTTTCTCGCAGGATTTGCCGCATTGATCTCGGTGCCGCTCGCTGTTGGCCTAGGCATGCTGGCCGTCCATTTCAGGAACCGCCTACCGGACAGGATCATCAATGTCATTTCGCTGGCAGCGATTTCGCTGCCCGAATTCTTCATTGGCTATCTCCTCATCATGTTCTTTTCCGTCAAATTCGGAATCGCGACCTTCCCCGCGACGGTCTATGAAGGCATGGGTTTCATGGACCGGCTGCGGGCGATCGCCTTGCCGACAGCAACACTGGTCCTTGTTGTCCTTGCCCATATGATGCGCATGACGCGTGCCGCCATCCTCTCCGTCATGTCATCTGCCTATATGGAAACGGCTGACCTCAAGGGCATGTCCGCCTTCAGGGCCATCGTGAAACACGCTGCCCCGAATGCGCTCGCCCCGATCATCAATGTCGTGGCCTTGAACCTTGCCTATCTCATCGTCGGCGTCGTGGTCGTCGAGGTGGTCTTCGTCTATCCCGGCATGGGACAATACATGGTTGATGCGGTGACCGTACGCGACATGCCTGTTGTCCAGGCGTGCGGCCTGATCTTCGCCGCCGTCTACATCTTCCTCAACATGACGGCCGATATTCTGGCGATCGTCGCCAATCCGCGCCTGAGGCATCCACGATGAGAGCGAGAGAGATCCCCATCACTGCCTGGATCGGCATTGCAGGCATTCTGATCGCCCTTGTCTGTGCGATTTTTGCGCCCTGGATCGCGCCCCATGGCGAAACCGAGGTTGTCGGCAATGTCTGGCAGCCTGCCGATGCGCAATATTTCTTCGGCCTCGACAATCTCGGTCGCGATATCCTGTCGCGTCTGATCTACGGCACGCGCACGACGCTGTCCGTCGCGCTGGCGGCAACGATCATTTCCTTCTCGCTCGGCATTATCCTGAGCTTTACCGCCGCCGTCTCGCGCGGATTGATCGATACGGTCTTTTCGCGTTTCAACGACCTGATGATGTCGATCCCGACGCTAATCTTCGCGCTCGTCGTGCTTGCCGTCCTGCCGCAAAACTTGATCGTCCTGATCCTCGTCATGGCCATCCTTGATTCCACCCGCGTCTACCGCCTCGGCCGGGCCGTGGCGCTCGATGTTGCGGTTATGGAATTCGTCGAGGCAGCCAAGCTGCGTGGCGAAGGCAAGATCTGGATCATCTTCCGCGAGATCCTGCCGAATACGCTGTCCCCGCTACTGGCGGAATTCGGGCTGCGCTTTGCCTTTTCGATCCTGTTCCTCTCCACCCTCTCCTTCCTCGGCCTCGGCATCCAGCCGCCGTCGGCCGATTGGGGCGGTATGGTGAAGGACAACAAGGACGGCATCATCTTCGGTATTTCAGCGGCACTCGTGCCGGGTTCCGCGATCGCCGCACTCGCAATCTGTGTCAATCTGGTGGTCGACTGGCTTCTAAGGCGTACCTCCAGCCTCAAGGGAGGACGTGGTGATGCCTGAGCTTCTTTCCATTCGCGATCTGAAGATCGAGGCAACCAGCTATCCGCCTCGCGAGCCGCCAAAACGCGTCACCATCGTTGACGGTGTCTCCTTCGATCTTGAGAAAGGCAGAGTACTTGGGCTGATCGGCGAGTCAGGTGCAGGTAAGTCCACCATCGGCCTTTCGGCACTTGCCTATGGCCGCGGCGGGGCCGAAATTACCGCCGGTCAGGTGCTGCTCGACGGCGTCGATATCCTGCCGCTCGGCAGATCCGGCATCCGGAAGATCCGTGGCGCGCGTGTCTGCTATGTCGCACAATCGGCTGCCGCTGCTTTCAATCCCGCGCACCGGCTCGGCGATCAGGTGATCGAAGCCACTGTCAAGCACCGGCTGATGACGAAGGACGAAGCCAGGTCGCGAGCGCTCTATCTCTTCCAGGTGCTTGGCTTGCCCCATCCGGAGACGTTCGGCGAGCGCTATCCACATCAGGTTTCTGGCGGTCAGCTCCAGCGCGCCATGACCGCCATGGCGCTCTGCTCCAACCCGGAACTGATCGTCTTTGATGAGCCAACGACAGCCCTTGACGTGACGACCCAGATCGATGTGCTGGCGGCGATCAAGCACGCCATCGAGGAGACGCATACGGCGGCGCTTTACATCACCCATGACCTCGCCGTCGTCGCCCAGATCTCCAATGACATCATGGTGCTGAGACACGGGAAAATGGTCGAATACGGCAGCGTCCAGCAGATCATCGAGGCGCCGAAGGAGGATTATACCCGCGCCCTCGTCAACGTTCGCCAGGCGGCGAGAGAGGAGGCTCCCGATCAAACAAGTGCGCTTCTGAAAGTCGAAAATATAAGCGCGCAGTACTCGAACGGATTCAAGGTATTGCATGATGTTTCGCTTCATGTGCCGAAAGGACAGACACTGGCGGTCGTCGGCGAATCCGGTTCCGGGAAATCGACGCTTGCCCGCGTCATCACCGGGCTGCTGCCGCCAAGCGATGGGCGCATTTCCTTCGATGGCAGACCATTAACACCGGCTTTGAAAAACCGCTCGCGTGAAGATCTGCGCCGCATCCAGCTGATTTACCAAATGGCAGACACCGCGATGAACCCGCGTCAGACGGTACGCGATATCATCGGTCGCCCGCTGTCCTTCTACGATGGCCTGCATGGGGCGGCAAAGACGGTACGTGTGAAGGAGCTGCTCGACCAGATCGAGATGGGCAACGGCTTCATGGACCGCTATCCCGCTGAGTTGTCCGGCGGCCAGAAGCAACGCGTCGCCATTGCCCGTGCGCTCGCCGCCAAGCCGGAGCTGATCCTGTGCGACGAACCGACATCGGCGCTCGACCCACTGGTCGCCGAAGGCATTCTGAAATTGTTGCTGAAGCTGCAGGAGGAAACCCACCTCTCCTATATTTTTATCACCCACGACATAGCGATCGTGCGAGCCATCGCCGATAGTGTCGCGGTCATGCATCGCGGCAAGCTCGTTCGCTTCGGGCCGAAATCTCAGGTTCTGTCGCCGCCCTTCGACGATTACACCGACCTCTTGCTGAAGTCGGTTCCCGAATTGGAAATCGGCTGGCTAGAGCGTGTGCTTACGACACGGAGAATGGAGAGCGCCGGAAACTAGAGGCCGGGGCATGATCGGCACGTATCCGGCGTGATGAGGCCTCCGGCCCGATTGACCTGTCAGCGGGGCATGGACCTGTGGCTTCTGAAGCGACGCGTTTCTCTGACGCCCGATGACAAAGCTAGACGTGCGAAATGGCAAAGGATCGACCATCAGCGTCTCCATCGCCATTTGTCCAGGCGAGACACTGGTCTTCAAAAGACGTATCGCATGGAAACGGTATCGGGAACCGATCTGATTGAAATCAATGCGTGCCCGCAAACTGTCTGGCCGCAGCACATATCGCGGCGAAGCCGGTTCTCGCACCGTCGCTCATATGCCGAGCCCGCAGCCAGGCGTGCACCATTTGCGGCTCCTCCCGGAACCAGACCTCGACGCCGGCCTGCGCCAATCGTGCTGCATAGTTGCGACCATCGTCTCGCAGCGGATCGTAGTGAGCCACGGTGATGAAGGTCGGGGGAAGGGCAGCGACCGATTGCGAAGCAAGCGGCTCGGCAACAGGATTGCCGGCAGGCGCCCTCAAGACGCTGCGATAGTAGGCGACATCGGCGGTCGTCAATCCCGGCGCCTCGGCCATTTCGTGGTAGGATCCGGAAACGAGGTCTCCACCAAGCGCCGGATAGATCAGGATCTGGCCCACAATCCCCGAAAGACCGTCGGCCTTTGCCCGTATTGCCAAGCCTGCGGCCAGATTGCCGCCGGCACTGTCCCCGATTAGCACGACGGATTTCTCCTCAGCCAGCAACGGCTTGAGGACGCTGAAGCAATCGTCTGTCTGGGTCGGCCACCGATGCTCGGGCGCTAGACGATAGTCGACGGCGATCAGTTCTGCGCCGGCATTGTCGGCGATCTCGGCGCAGATGGCATGGTGGCTCTCAAGCGAGCCGACGACGAAGCCCCCGCCATGAAGATAGAGCAGGATTGTCTCGGTGCGCATGTCGGCCGGATAGTATCGCCTGACCGGAATACTTCCAGACAAGACATCGTCGCGCGTGTGCAAGCCCTTCGGCAGAGATTGATCAAAACGGGCGCACAGAGCATCGTACCATTGACGTTGCTGCGCGATGGATGCGGACACGGCATCCGGAGGATAAAAGGAATCGCAGATCGCCATGAATTCGAGGATTGCCGCTTCTGTGGGCATGGGGCGCTGTGGAGAAATCATCGGAACCCTTCATGTTTGCAGGTCGGCACCATAGCATGGTTATGCGAACAAGCCGCCTATCTGCTTGCGCCCGAGATCGCCACACCGGCGACATCCTAGACCGACGACACAGCGGCCATGATCGTGGCTTCTTGTCCCATCAACGGCGGCAGCTACGGGTTTCATCGGATGTGAATAAGCATCACGAAATGACCCCAGACGCCGCAGCGAAAACAATTGCCTATCGCGCTTGTAGCCCTCGTGCCGATTCACAGCTGTGCCGCTTCCACAACCCTCCGGGCTGTCTTTTGCGAAACATTGCCGCGCTCGTTCATCACGCGGTCCAGGATCGCGATACCGACGCCTGCCAGTTCGGCAACGCTGACCAGACCTTCTCAGAGCGTGGATAACGCCAATCCCAAACCATGCCACCACATTTTTACAACCAAATGCAATGTGACACCTGAACTGCCAAGAGCGCGTGTACGGCCATCGTGCCACGTGAAATGAGCAGGAATCCGATTAAGGTCCGGGCGCCTGTTAACCACATATATCATGGCATGATATATTTTATTCGTTGTAAGACGAATCGATTCGCATTGGCGGGTCCTTTCACATCCGTATCGAAGGAAATTGTCCGCAGCGAACCATTCAATGGCGACACGCTTGCGAGCGTAAAGATAGATCTGTGCGTATGTTCGCGTCGGGCTTCCTCGACAAAAGAAATGATAGGAAACGATGACTGTCAAAATTCTCGCAGCCTCTCTCGTGCTCACCGTATCCACGCTCACTGCAGCCAATGCGGCGACACCTGTCCGGATTGATCAATTCGGCGCGTGGGACGCATTTTCATATAAGTCCGACGATGGCCTGAGTTGCTATATTCTGTCGGCACCGATCTCAGAGAAGCCCTCCAGCGTGGATCACGGTACCAATTTCTTTATGGTCGCGCACCCTTCGGCGGCAGAATACGTACCCCAGGCAATGGCAGGTTACGATCTCAGGCAGGGAGTTCCGATGACGGCCGTGATTGGCGATAGAACGTTTACGATGTTCACCAAGGACAGGCATGGCTGGGTTCAAAATGAAGCTGACCAGCCATCCATGGTCCAGGCCCTGAAATCGGGAGATAAGTTGGAGCTTCACGCCACCTCCAAGCGAGGAACGGCAACTAGCTACACATACTCGCTGTCTGGCGTTTCGGCCGCCCTGGAGCGGATACGGAAATGTAAGTAGGAGTAGAGATAACTCCTCTTCCTGCCCGTCGCATCCGGCGATGGGCGGGCGCCCTGGCAGCGATAGTGATCGCATGCAGCGACCGGTCCATGTCTTGGCCTAAGGAGCTCGCGGCGCCAGTTCCATCATCCAAACGTCAAGTTCCTGCCTGACCCTGGCGGTCAGCATCCTCATATACGTGTCTCTGACGTCCGCTCGGATCGCTTGCCAGTCGACACCGCCGGCCATATATCGTCTCGGGATATATGGAGGACAATGTGCATGCTCCGTGACAGGCGGCCCAAGCGATTTCGAAAGCATGCATTTGAGGAAAGCCAGCCTCTCAATCTCGATGTGTATCAAAGCCTTGCAGGCGTGCGGCTTGCCATGCGTCGATTTCTTTCATTCAGCGAGGCTGCACTTTTGGAAGCCGGTGTGACGTCGCAACAATACCAAGCCTTGCTGGTGATCAAGATCACCACATCGGGAAGGATCATGATGCGGGAGCTCGCCGAACAAATGCTGTTGCAACATAACAGCGCGGTACAGCTCGTCGATCGGTTGGAGGCGGCAGGTCTCGCGATCCGCATTCCCAGCCAGGAAGACAAACGAAGCGTGCTGATCGGTCTGACCGAGCTTGGTCAGGAACTTGTCGAGCGGCTGGCAAGGGTCCATCTCAGGGGAATGTTCGAGAATGAAGAGTTGCTGGTTGATTCCCTGAGGCGGCTTCGGCGCCTGTCGAAAGCGACTTAATCGCAATCAGCCTCGTGTCGTTGCCGGCGGGTCGGGCCCTGGCCCACGACCATGATTTCAACCAGGTCATGCGCGGCGGAAATGCTATTGTTTTTGCGGATTGCCTTCCAATTCATGGCAAACCTCCTCCATCATGCATTGGGTGGCGCCCACAACAGCCGCGGAGAGCAGCTTACCGCGGCGGACATCCCGACCGACCTCGATCAGCCCTCTCAGCTCAACCATATTTGCGAGGAGGCCGCGGAATTTAAGCTGTAGTTGCAATGATAACTCGTCGACCATGGCGGGAGGTATGTCGCCTTGCTCATCCAGAATGCCTTGGCGTTGCAACAGTTGTTCAAAACGTCTCGACAGCGCGTCGAGGGAGTCGCCTTTATCCATAATGCTGCTTCCCCTATTTTGCTGATGCGGGATTCCGGTCGAACGAAAACAAGCGCAGCGCCGATGGGTAACGTGTCGGCTGACCGGTGTCGTTCACCATAAATTCAAGCAGCTCCTTGATTGTGATCGGTTGAGCGGGCTTGGAGATGACGCCGATGACACCCGGAATGCCGTCGGCAATAAGCTCTGGATTGCCCGTGAGCATGACCACCGAGATTCCGAATTCCTCTGACAGAAGTTGCCCGATACGCGGGCCAGTCGCACCGTCGATCAGGTGCACGTCCACGAGGGCGAGTTCCGAATGAGGCGCAAGGCGCTTTGCGCTGTCAAAACTGTTTGCAATTCCAGACGTCCTGTATCCCAGATCATGGATGGTCTGTTCAAGGTCGATTGCAATCAACGGATCATCCTCGACAATCAGGACGCGCTTCATCAATTCACCTACTCTACCAGATGTTACAATTTGCAACGGTCGCTTCGATAGCATCCATTCGGCGCAACAGACTATTTTCGGACACATGGTCGGACTATGGCGGCTACAATGTAAACACATCAATCCGATTAATTTGTTCATCTCCCATTCAGAATCAAATAATATCAATTTGATTACGAATGTCACGGCGTGATATAACTATTCTCAAATTTCTATGGACAGTCCGTGTCGATCACCTTAAGATCGGCAAATAGAGACGAGTGACGGATTACCCCTGCACCGAGCAAGTATTTTGAAACTAGTCGTCTTTTTCGCCGTCTTTCACGCCTTTCCGGCCTCTCGATTGACAAACGACACTTCCGCTTGCAGACGCATTCATCGTCGGATCGCAAGCCTGAAGACAGCGCATTGATCCGCGGCTGTCGGCATCGAAGAACAAACAACAACTAAGGAGCATGCCTGGACTATCGAGTCGCAGGCCCAGGATTTTATGGCATTTGCAACTGAAAACGACGCGCTGGGACATCCGGCTTCGACCAAAATCAGTCTCAAGAACATTTACAAGATCTTCGGCGAACGCCCTTCAAGGGCCATGGAATTGATCCACGCCGGCAAATCGAAATCGGAAATTCACGCCACGACCGGCTGCTCTGTCGGCGTCAATAATGCAAGCTTCGACATCCGGGCCGGCGAAATCTTCGTCATCATGGGCCTTTCCGGATCGGGCAAATCCACCCTTCTTCGCCTGCTCAATCGGCTGATCGAACCGACTGCCGGTTCCGTCGAGATCGACGGCAAGGATATCACCCAGATGTCACGCCGCGAACTGATCGCGCTGCGCCGCCGCGAAATCAGCATGGTCTTCCAGTCCTTCGCACTGCTGCCGAACCGCACCGTGTTGAACAACGTCGCGTTCGGCCTTGAGGTGGCAGGCGTCGGCGAAGCGGAGCGCAAGCAAAAAGCCATGGCAGCACTTGAGGCCGTCAGCCTCGACGGCTATGCCAACAGCCATCCCGATCAGCTGTCCGGCGGCATGAAGCAGCGCGTCGGCCTGGCGCGTGCGCTTGCCAACGAGCCGACCGTCCTGTTGATGGACGAGGCCTTTTCGGCGCTTGATCCGCTGATCCGCACGGAGATGCAGGACGAGCTCGTGCGCCTGCAGGCGCAGCACAGCCGAACGATCGTCTTCGTCAGTCACGATATCGACGAAGCGATGCGGATCGGCGATCGCATCTGCATCATGCAGAACGGCAATGTCATCCAGGTGGGTACGCCCGACGAAATCGTCATGAGCCCCGCCAACGATTATGTCCGCTCCTTCTTCCGCAATGTCGATGTTTCCCAAGTATTCAGGGCCGGTGACGTCGCGCGCAAGACGCAGGTGACGATCATCGAGCGCCAGGGCGTTTCGGCCGCAGCGGCATTGGAGCGGATGAAAAACTTCGACCGGGAATATGCAATCATCCTCGGTCGCGACAAGACCTATCACGGCATGGTCAGCCATGCGTCGCTCGTCGAAAATCTAAGGGCAAATGCTGCCGATGCCTATCGCAGCGCCTTTCTTCCCGAAATAGAGCCCATCCCCGCCGCCGAGCCGCTTTCCGGCGTTCTCGGCAGGGTCGCGGCCAGCCCATGGCCCGTGCCCGTGGTCGATGACAACAATCGCTATCTCGGCTCCATCAGCAAATCGGCGCTGCTCGAAACGCTCGATCGCGCAAGCTGACCTCCAAACAAATCGGAAAACTCCATGACCTTCGATATCGGCGACGGCATCGACAGTGCCGTCAATTACATTCTCGACAATTTTTCACCCGCGCTCGACGCAATCGCCGCAATCATTGGCTTCGTCACCGGTTCCATCCAGGGCGCACTGGTCGCGATCCCGATGCCGGTCGGCATCGCCATTTTCGTTCTCCTGTCCCTATGGCGGGTCGGGTTTGCCTTTGCCGTCTTTACCGGCATCTCGCTTTTCCTGGTCAATCACATGGGCCTTTGGGGCGCGATGATGGAGACGCTGTCGCTGGTCATCGCCTCTACGTTGATGGCAATGATCGTGGGCCTGCCGCTCGGCATTGCCATGGCAAGCCGCAATGCGATCGCTGCTGCGGTTCGCCCCATCCTCGACCTGATGCAGACGATGCCTGCCTTCGTCTATCTGATACCGGCTGCCATGTTCTTCGGTCTCGGCGCCGTGCCCGGCGCGATCGCAACGGTAATCTTCTCGATGCCGCCAGTGGTGCGCCTGACCAATCTCGGCATTCGCCAGGTCCATCCCGAATTCATCGAGGCCGGCAATGCCTTCGGCTGCACCTCGGCGCAGCTGCTGTTCAAGGTGCAGCTGCCGAACGCCATGCCGTCGATCATGGCCGGCATCAATCAGACGATCATGCTGTCGCTCTCCATGGTCGTCATCGCCTCGATGATCGGTGCGGGCGGCATTGGCAACACGGTCCTGACGGGCATCCAGCGCCTCGATGTCGGCACAGGCTTCGAAGGAGGACTGGCAGTCGTCATCCTCGCCGTCATTCTCGACCGGATCACCCAGAGCCTTGGCTCCCGCCGGCTCACCCTGCTGCAATCGCTCTTCCGAAGGAGCGAAAGCGAGCCCCTGGTGACGGCTACGGCCTGAACTTTTCACCTGAGAGCAAGGCGGCCTCTGCCGCCAACTGCGACCCTTCCAGAAAGGAGCAACAACCATGTTCAAGATACTCGCAACATTGGGCCTTGCCGCCACGCTTTGCAGCGGTATGACGGCAACCGCAATGGCGGAAGATAGCAAGCCGGTGAAGATCGGCTGGGCCGCCTGGTCCGACGCCGAGTTCGTCACCAAGCTCGCCGCCAAGTTGATAACGGACAAGCTTGGCCAAAAGGTTGAATTGGTGCAGACAGATGTCGCGCCGCTTTACCAGGGCGTCGGCCGCGGCAATCTGGATGCCATGATGATGGCCTGGCTGCCACAGACACATGCGGACTATTATGCCAAGGTCGAGAACCGCGTGGAGACGCTCGGCACGGTCTATGACGGTGCAAAGCTCGGCTGGGTGGTGCCCGCCTATATTCCGCAAGACCAGATCGGTTCGATCGAAGATCTGAAGAAACCGGAAATCCAGGAAAAGCTGGCGGGTACTGTGCAGGGCATCGATCCCGGCGCCGGTCTGACACGCCTTTCCGAGAAGGCGCTCAAGGACTATAGCCTCGACAAATACAAGCTTCAGGTCTCGAGCGAAGCGGGCATGTTGACCACGGTCGACCGCGACATGCGCAGCGAGAAATGGTTTGTGGCCACGTCCTGGAGCCCGCACTGGATGTTCGGCAAATACAAGCTTCGCTACATTGCCGATCCGAAGAAATCGCTCGGCGAGGCGGAGCACGTGGATGTGCTCGCCAGGAAAGGCTTCACAAGCGAGAACCCGAAGGTTGCCGGTTTCCTGTCACGCATGAAATTGCCGATCTCCGACCTGGAGGCAGCAATGTTTAATGCGCAGACGACCTCCTACGATCAGGCAGTCGACAAGTACATCAAGGATCATCCCGAACAAGTGAAGTCCTGGATCGGCGACGAAGGCTGACATCGCCATTGCAGCCTCGCCGCGTCGCGGCGGGGCTTCCTTCCCACATCGAGGTGACATGAATGTGCAATCAGACCCCAGACTGGACGCTTGCGGCCGACGACACGCTCGGAGGTCGCATGTCATTGGCGCGCGATGCCTGCGGGCTCTCCGCAGAGGATGCGGCTTTGCTGGTAGCCGTATCGAAGCAGATGTGGCTAGCCTGGGAAAATGACCGAGACGAGCCCGATCCGGCCTACCTTGAGGAGATTGCGGACTCGCTTCATATCAGCCTAGCCTGGCTAGTGAGCGGTCGAGGCATCGGCCCAATCTGGAGGAACAGCGAACCGTCCGTCGCAATGTCCGAAACTCTCTAATGCAGGCGGTGGGCGAAGCTGAGCTCTTTCAAGCGTGCCCACCGCTTCGCGCGCCGTGACCGGTGTCGCGAACAGGCTGCCGTTTCAGACCGTCGGCGATTTTCTCGGCAATCATGATCGTCGGCACATTCGTGTTCGCACAGGGGATGGTCGGCATGAGCGATGCATCGCAGACGTAGAGGCTCTCAAGGCCCCTCACCTTTCCTCTGCTGTCGGTGACCGCCAGCCTGTCGCCGGCCGCACCCATGCGGCACGTGCCGGATGGGTGCCATACACCCCCGACGATCTCGGCAATATAGGCCTCGAGATCGGCACGGTTGCTCGCCAGCCGTTTCGGATCGTCGTAATTCGACAGCATGAAGGGAAAAACCCTCTCACGCAGACTGCCGATCGCGTCGAGCCCAACGGCGCCAATGGCGGTGATGACCGCTCCCAGTCTGGAAGGTTTTGAAAAGCGCTTGCCGATCTCCGACATGCCGCCGGCATAGACGCCTGACACGACGGCGCCAAGACTTGGATCGGAGGTCAATCGCACCGCACGCTCGAAAGCATCGGCAAGGCGCACGAGATCGCGGCGATCGGAAAGCATACGAAAGTCGATGCGGGGCGGTCCGTCTGGTGCAGCCGGGTCCAGAAGCAGCTGGCCACGCGAGTAGGACTTGTTGACCCAGAAGAAGACTGAACCGAGCTGGCGTCCCACGGAATGCCACGCGGCGCGTGTCACGAAATTCATGTGCATGTCCCCTTCGGGACAACCCTCAAGACCGGACGAAAAGCGGTAGCCGATCGGGATGTGATAGTCGGGCACACCCTTTTGCCGGGCCGAGGGTTTAAGATAAGGGACAAGGCCGGCGGAGGGATGCTCCATCAGGTTCTGCCCGATGCCGGGCAGATCGCAGACGACATTGATGCCGCAATCGACGAGGTGGGTCGCCGGCCCGACGCCCGAGCGCATGAGGATAGCAGGTGTTGCCAGCGCGCCGGACGACAGGACGACCCGAGCCGCC
>NZ_JAELTU010000753.1 GCF_016429015.1 Rhizobium sp. ASV20 | reverse complement strand
TGTCAGCAATGATGAATAGGAGGCTGCCTTTTTTTTTTTGTGTCTGATTGTTTTGTATGATTGTGTGCTACCGTTATAAGTGACTAAGAGGCGCTTGATGGTGAAGAAGTATCGGTGTGAGATAAGAGGCGTCGCAAGTTGACAACAAAGAAAAAGACGTAAAAGTAGACAAGTCTGGCCGATTCTTAAGAGCACTATTCAATATGCTGCGTAGACGAGCCCTTAAAAACAGCCACAACATGCAACTCAAACCCTAGGCGAGTTGACAGCTGGTTCTGCATAGTTGCCAGCTCATCACTGCATTTTGGTCAGCGCACACGTGGGGCTGCGGTCTACATGCTGGAAGGCGGGCTGCAACAGCGAGGCGAAAAGTGTGCTTTTCCCGTCCGGATGTGTAGAAA
>NZ_JAELTU010000752.1 GCF_016429015.1 Rhizobium sp. ASV20 | reverse complement strand
GCGCACCGGGACGGTAATTAGAGCATATCCCGACAGGACATCTGTAGTTTCGTACTTCCGCGGTGATTGTCCAGCTGGCCTGCCAGGTGAGCTCCGCCAGCCGGCGATCCTCCAGGAGGTGCGGCATCACGGGTACCCTGGTCGTCCTTGGACTCCGTGGGCTGTTCCACCCGCCAGTACCGCTGTCATCAACGCCCAGCCTAGTCTTGTGGCGGCCTAGATTTGCAACTGGCTGCAGTACACAGGTGGCCCCCATGTTCTAGGCTGTTTTGGCGCTGTACATGCCCACCATCTCGTTCGGGTATTTGTCTCATATGCCACCAGCCTGGCGTCGGCGCTGTGGACCCGTCCCGCGCTATGCAGTTCCTTGATTTTTGCTGCCGAAGTGGTCTCAATAACCA
>NZ_JAELTU010000751.1 GCF_016429015.1 Rhizobium sp. ASV20 | reverse complement strand
CAAATATACTATCTGTCGCCACTCCGACGAATCCTTCAGGCCCAAGGTCATCTGCAACAAAACTATACTCGCCGCGAGGAATGTTCGGATCACCAGTGAGCTTGACAGCCTCAAGACGCCCCCTGTACTGTCTTGTTTCTAGTCGCCGTTTTGCCCACTTCTCGTCCGATTCGCTATCCCCGCGGAATAAGCCAAGCTCTTCGTCAGTAGCAGGTGGATCGTCCGGTTGATTGATCAGCAAGAATTCACAACCATGGCCACTATAGTCTCCCACCCATATGCCGCGCCAAGGCTTGGTAGCAGTGGGGTTATAAAGTACAGGGTCGAGGGTGGAGTATGTTATGATCTCTTCGCCGATATGTATTCCAACAGCTGCAGAGTTGGCAGTACCAGTGCCAGTC
>NZ_JAELTU010000750.1 GCF_016429015.1 Rhizobium sp. ASV20 | reverse complement strand
AGCTCAGAGTCCCCACAAAGGCAGAGAAAAAAAAAAATTGGAAGGGAAAGTTATCCGACCACCCAAAAAAAGTGCGTAGCGGAAGACACAACACCACGCAACAACAATTCGTGTCGCACCCTTTTCCCCCATCGCCCTCGAGCACACTTGCCCCAATTGAATATTTCGCGATGGCCAAGGACGCCGTGGTCAAAAAGGTCGCTGAGGAGGAGGACTACTCCATCAAGCCCCAGGCTGCTACTCCTGCTCTCGACACCAGCACCTGGCCTCTTTTGCTCAAGAACTACGACAAGCGTGAGTAGATTGAATTCCGCGCACGAGAACTAATAGAAATACAAGTTGCTGACCGAATAATAGTCCTTGTGCGAACCGGCCACTTCACCCCGATCCCCAATGGATGC
>NZ_JAELTU010000749.1 GCF_016429015.1 Rhizobium sp. ASV20 | reverse complement strand
CCCCCCCCCCCCCCCCCCCCCCCCTCCTTTTTTTAATGTTCCGGCTACCACCTTTATCTACACTCCAAGTATTTCGTCGTCAGCGTCAGATGTGTATTAGAGACAGACATGGTGGTGAAGGTGTGGGCTAACTAGATCTCGACGCTTCGTATTTAATGGTGGTGGCCCCAAGGGTACACTTTTGTCTATTTTTCAAGCACGAGCCGCTCACTTTTCTTCTTTTTCTTGTTATTAAATACAGGGGCGAATAGCATATTCATGGATGGAAAAAAGGGAGGGCTAGAGGACTGTTTGGAGGTTCGGAGGCGCTGGCATTTGACACTGGCACTGGGCGGGTTATATTTGCCAAAATTCGGCCGAATAGATGCGGTACTGTCTCTTATAAACATCTCCGAGCCCAC
>NZ_JAELTU010000748.1 GCF_016429015.1 Rhizobium sp. ASV20 | reverse complement strand
GGGCTTGAGTGCCCGGTAGACGAATTCGTTAAAGTTATGGAACTGCTCCAAAGGCAGTAGCACTTCTGACATGTCGAGACGATGAAAGTCGATAAATTTAGGAATCTCGTCTCTGGAGGCAGGGTCATCGAATTTCCTGCCCTGCTTGACGCTCAGGTTTTTAAGCATTCTACGGACTGCGGTCACGTTAGCAATATGCGCACTTTGACAACAGAGAGATACTCACTTCGCTTATTTTCCATGTCTCGTGACTTAAGACCCTTGTACAGCATGCGGATGCCCAATCTGACGTAGACGCTCATCTTTTCCTCGTTAATCTGTCCCGTCATACGATCTTGAACAAGAATGTTGGCCGAGTTGGCTCCAAGTTTGTATCCGCCGTAGGAAATCTTGGTAATGACC
>NZ_JAELTU010000747.1 GCF_016429015.1 Rhizobium sp. ASV20 | reverse complement strand
GCTTTTATAACACTCATTACGGGATTCATGCCGCTTTGCACGTCATGTGTGGATACCTTGTAAGACTCAAACAACCACACATTAAACGAAAAATCTTTTCTTTTCAAACCAGGATGATTACAAATCTCACGATGTCGGATAGACTCAGACCATGCTGTTGATTTACTGCGACCCCCACAGGCGGGAGAGGCGGGCCGCCCTCCGCCGGGTCACGATGGAGCCGCTTATGGAGTCCGAGCTCGGCATCGTCAGGGCTCGCAAGCATTCAACGTGGTACAAGATGGAACATTGCTTTTGTCCACATGTATTAGTCGGTGTGATACTATTCGTGGTCTCGACTATTCCGACTTCATTACTCGTAAATCCGGTCCCGGGGCGGAGGTCTTCCCGCCTACAATGTAG
>NZ_JAELTU010000746.1 GCF_016429015.1 Rhizobium sp. ASV20 | reverse complement strand
GTTATATATATTCCTAAGCAAGTTAGCTTTTTTTCTGGGGAGGGCAGTAATGGGTATTAATTTGTTTACTAATTATTTACTAGGCCGTTGTCTTTTTTTATTTATTAAATCAATTATACCCAATTGACGCCATCACATTACAACTACTCATGTGTCTGCAGGCAACAAACAAGGTGAGCCATTTTACTCGCAAGATACTTAAAAAAAAAGCATCTTAAATGGTACATGATTGCAACTAATCATATACAGCCCCGAACTCAGCTACACACCAGTAAAAAACCATCGCATCTCCCTCAATCTTCTCTGCCAGATTATATCCACCACCCTCGCAACGCAAGAGCAACAGACCCCGACCATAGCACCAGCACAGTACACCAGGCCGATCCAATCCAGGATACATAC
>NZ_JAELTU010000078.1 GCF_016429015.1 Rhizobium sp. ASV20 | reverse complement strand
TTTCGGGGCTTGGCCATCAACCAGGAAGTCAGCGAAAAAACCTATAAACCGCTCTATCAGCGCGTGATGGGCGCCAGCTTTGCGCGCCTATCCGAACCGGTCCGGACCATGCACGCGGTCTTTGGGGACGGTGGCGCCGAAGGCGAAGCTGCGGTGAGCCGCGGGCGCTCCTTCATGGCTCGTCTGGTCGCCGGCCTGTTCGGATTTCCGCCGGCAGGACATCATACCCTGCATGTCTCCTTCGAGGAGGAAAACGGCATCGAGCAATGGACGCGGGACTTTTCCGGTCGACGCTTTTCCAGCCACCTAAGTGAGCAGGACAGCCATCTTGTCGAGCGCTTCGGTCCATTTCGCTTCGCATTCGATCTTCTGCCGCGCGGCAACGGTCTCAGCATGGAAATACGCAAATGGTTTTTTCTCGGTGTTCGGCTACCGCTTGCCCTCGCACCGCGCAGCACCGCCTATGAATGGGCGGAGGACAAGCGCTTTCACTTCGATGTCTCGATCGCGCTGCCACTGATCGGCTTGATCGTCCACTATCGCGGTTGGCTACGGCCATTGGCCTGACGCTGACCAACGCCTCTGGTCAACGCCCGTCGCTACCGGCTGGCTAGGCGGCAGCAACGGGCCTCACAGTTCAGCCGCTCGCACTTGCGGCGCTGAGGACGGCCTTGACTGTGGCGGCGGCAACGTCGTCGTCGATACCCACTCCGAAGACCTGTGTACCGTCCGGCCGTACGCATTGCAGATAGCTGGCTGCCTTTGCATCCGTCCCACGACGAAGCGCGTGCTCCTGATAGTCCAGAACGTTGAGTCTCACGCCGAATGCATCCGAGATCGCCGATAGCGCGGCCGAGACGAGGCCGTTGCCACGACCCGTCACCGTAACGTCCCGGTCCCGATGGCGAATGCGACCGGTGAAGATACGCTCGGCGCCTGAGCCGCGACGGAAGCCACCTTCATAGTCGACAAGTTCGAAGCTCTCGATATCGTCGACGTGATAGGCGCGCACGAATTCTTTCCAAATATCCTCCGCCATCAGTTCACGCTTGGTGGTGTCGGCGAGAAGCTGCACGCGCCTGCTGAAATCGACCTGCATGGCACGCGGCAATTTCAAACCCTTGTCCTGTTCGATCACCCAGGCGACGCCACCCTTGCCGGACTGGCTGTTGACACGAATGACGGCCTCATAGCTCTCGCCTATATCGGCGGGATCGACGGGCAGATAGGGCATTTCCCAGATGCCGTCATTGCGCCGTTCATGAGCGGCAAATCCCTTGCGGATGGCATCCTGATGCGAGCCGGAAAAGGCTGTATGCACCAAGTCGCCCGCATAAGGATGGCGTGGGTGAACAGGCAGCCCGTTGCAGTACTCAACCGTCTTGACCACATCGCGGATCGACGGGAAGGAGAGGCCGGGGTCGATACCCTGCGTGTAGAGGTTCAGGGCCAGCGTCACCAGATCAACATTGCCTGTGCGTTCTCCGTTGCCGAAGAGGCAACCTTCGACACGATCGGCGCCGGCCAGGAGAGCCTGTTCGGCCGAGGCGACGGCCGTGCCGCGATCATTGTGTGGGTGGACACTGATAATGACGGCATCGCGCCGCGAAATATGACGGCAGAACCACTCGATCTGGTCGGCATAGACGTTGGGCATCGCCACTTCGACCGTCGCCGGCAGATTGAGAATGGCGGGCCGCTCTATTGTCGGCTGCCAAACGTCGAGCACGCGTTCGCAGATTTCCAAAGCGAAATCAGGTTCAGTGAAGCAGAAGGTCTCGGGCGAATATTCGAAAGTCCACTCGGTCTCGGGCTGCTTGCGGCTTTCCTCCAGCATCGCCGTGACGCCGCTGACGGCAAGGTCGACGATCTCATGCCGCTCCATCCCGAAGACAACGCGCCGGAAGAGCGGTGCCGTCGCGTTGTAGAGATGAACGATGGCCTTGCGGACATCGACCAGGGATTCGAAAGTGCGCTCGATGAGATCGGCGCGAGACTGGGTCAGCACCTGTATTGTCACATCCTCGGGGATGCGGCCCTGCTCGATCAGCGCGCGGACGAAATCGAATTCGATCTGCGAGGCCGATGGGAATGCGACCTCGATCTCCTTGAAGCCGCAAGCGATCAGCATGTCGTAGAAGCGCAGCTTGCGCTCGACATCCATTGGGTTGGCCAGCGCCTGATTGCCGTCTCGCAAATCCGTGGAGAGCCAGCGGGGCGCCTTGGCAAGCCGCCTGCCGGGCCATTGTCTATCGGGCAAGTCTATAGGGGAAACAAAGGGGCGATATTTGGTCTCGGGATTCGTCAACATGATCCGTTCCGTTGCGTGTCGGTATTTTTGGGAAAAGCGAAAGCGGCCTACGGTCGCCGGGAAGCCGTTAATCCCGACGACCGCCGCTAAGTCGAAGCGCAACGGAAAGAAGCTCGCGAACGGGCACGTCGGCGTGGCTTGCCGGCAGATGCAAGGATGCGACGGCAGCGGAACGCTGCCACTCGAATCCATGCAAATTGCGGGAAGGGATGAACACCTGACGATATGGTCCTGCTTGAAGGGACCTATAGGCTATCGCCGTCTGCTCTGATAGTCTTGCGCCTATGGATCAATTATCGTCGCAAAAGGATCAAAGCTATCTGCAGCATGGTGCCAGCATTGCCGAAGGTATTGCCGTCATTGCGCACGACCAGCACCGTTTCTCCGGCCCAAGGCATAGCCACCGGCAGGCGCAACTGCTCTACGCCGTCGACGGCGTCATATCCTTGACCACGGACAGCGGCACTTGGGTTGTGCCGCCAAGCCGCGCGGTCTGGCTGCCGCCCAATCTTGAGCATGCGACCGCAAGCCACACGAATGTTCAATTTCGCTCGCTGCTCATCGATATCGAGGGCAATGCTGCCCTGCCGAAGGAATGCATGGTGGTGGAAGTCACACCGCTGCTGCGCGAGCTCATTCTCAGGCTGGCGAGCCTCGTTGAAAGACCAGAGCGCCAGGACATGGTACAGGCGGTCATTCGCCTGCTGCTCCTGGAGCTGACCTTCCTGCCGGCGCAGCCGCTCAATCTGCCGTTGCCGCGACATCGGGCGCTCGCAGCCTTCTGCGAGACGATGCGGAGGGATCTTGCAAGAACGATCTCGATCGAGGAAGCGGCGGAGACGCTGCACATGAGCCGGGCTACCCTCATGCGGCTGTTTCAACGGGAAACCGGCCTGAGCTTCGGCCGATGGCGCCAGCAGGCACGGATGCTGAAGGCGCTGACCCTGCTCGCCGAAGGCAGAAGCATCCTCGATGTTGCCCTGGAATGCGGCTATGACAGCCCAAGCGCCTTCTCAGCCATGTTCCGCCGGTCGCTCGGCCGGTCGCCACGCAACTACTTCCAATCCGTTTTCACTGTGGAAGAGGAAAATATAGATATGGTCGGCGGACAATAGCTACCGATCGTCGGCCAGGCAGCCGAACATGCGGAAATCGTGAAAAGCACCCTTGAACCGTGCCTTCTGGCGAAGCGTGCCTTCATATCGGAAGCCTGCCTTCTCAAGGACCCGATCGGAGCCCCCGTTTCCAGGCAAGGTCCAGGCCTCGATGCGGTTCAGCGAAAATTCGTCGAAGCCGCATCGGACAACGGCCCGCGCCGCCTCGCTCATCAACCCTTTGCCCCAAGCCGAGGGATGCAGTTCGTATCCCAGCTCGGCGCAGCTGGCGCGTCTGTCAAAACTGTTGAAACGGATGGCGCCAAGCAGCTGGCCGGAAGTAAGATCCTCGATGATCCAGGTGCATCCGGATCCCTTGGGAAAGATCTTGCACATCCACTTCAAAGAGCGATCGATCTGCGCCATTGTCGGCGCATCGTACCAGTTCGAGAACTGCGTGACCTCCGGGATGGAGATCAACGCGTGGATGCTGTCTCTGTCATCCATGCTTGGTTCGCGAAGTCGCAGCCGCTCCGTCAAAAGTGTCGGAAACTCGGTTATCAGCGAAGCCATCCTCATGCTTTCACGAAATTGGCAAGAATGATCTCCCGCCAGACCCGCGTCGGCGTAATCCAGGCATCCCAGAAGTTATATTTGCCGGAGTAGATGACCGCGACAATCCCGGCATCGGGCATCAGCCACAGCCTCTGTCCGCCATTTCCGAAACCTGCATACCACGGACGCGGATCGGCAAATGCAGGGGCCGGCGCATCTCCGGAGAACCAAAGCCTCCCATAGCCCAAACCATCCTCGGTCGATATCGCCGGCGCGAGCGACTGCGCGACCCAATCTTCAGAGACGATTCTCCGGCCGTTCCAAGCTCCCTTTCGGACAAAAAGCGTGCCGATCTTCAGCAGATCGAGAGCGGTCAGGCGCAGTCCGGACGCCGCCGACACTACCTCGTCATGTCCTGCCGACCAGTGGAACTTCGCAATGTCGAGCGGTGCGAAAAGAACCTCTTGCGCGAAGTCTGGCAATCGCTTGCCGGTGCCCCTCTCGATGATGGCGCCGATCAGAGCAACGCTGCCGCCGGAGTAAATCCAGCGTGTTCCAGGCTCTGCGATGATCGGGCGATCGAGAACGAAACGATAGCGATCCGGTGCATTCTCCATTGCGATTTCGCTATTCAGCGGGTCGTAGTAAGGGCGGTTCTCGTCCCACTCCATCCCGAGCGTCATCGTCAGCGCATGGTTGATGGTAATCTTCGCGCGAGCGGGATCTTTGGCCAGATCGCCATATTCCGGAAACTGCTCATAAAGCGAGGCATCCAGTGAGGGGACCAGTCCCCTGTCCAAGGCAATGCCGTAGAGCAGGCTGACGACACTCTTCGTCACCGAGCGAAGATCGTGCAGCGTATCTGCATCAAAAGCCACGTCTCCGAGAGAGGTCGCCCAGTTTTCATCGGGGCCAATGCCATAATATTCCAAGAATGTCTGCCCGGAACGGGCGGCTAGCACCACATGCAAATCACGCAAAAGACCGGCTTCGATACCAGCCGCAAATTTGCGCCCAAGCGCGGGATCAAAGCCCAAGACCTGCAAGGTTTCGCAATCTGGCGCCGAAGGTGAGCTACCCTGTATTCCGGACATGAATTCGCGCCTCCGCTATACGGTCTTCGCTCAACCTACAATCGAAGCGCGCATCCAGCAAGGCAACAAGACCGGCCCTGCAGTCAATCGCAGCTCTGCGAACCGGCCCTATCCACGTTTCAGCTCGCCCTCGGCGGCCATGGTAAAGGCGGCCACCGTTTTATTGCGACCACTCAGCTTGGCCTGTAGCAGGGCACCATCGGCACGATTGATCAGGGTCGTCGTCGGCCCTGAAACCGGAGATGAAGCAACGCCGACGGAAATCGAAAGCGGGCCGACGATGCGGCCGCGATAGGAGAAGGGCGTTGTGAAGACGCTCGTGCGCAGCTTTTCCGCAATGTCAAAGCCCCGCTCGTCCGCAATGTCGGTTGCAATGACCGTGAGTTCCTCGCCGCCGAACCGGTAGACCGTGCCGACATCGCCCACTGTGTCGGAAACAATCTGCGCGACGTGGCGCAAAACTTCATCGCCGGCGTCATGGCCGAACTCGTCGTTGAAGCGCTTGAAGTGATCGATGTCGATCATCATGCTGACGACCGTTCGCGCTGACTGATCCCTGTGAAGATTGTTCAGCGTTTCATCCAGGGAGCGCCGATTGAACAGGCCGGTCAGTGCGTCGCGCACAGCAAGATTTACAAGCTTGTCGCGCAGCTGCAGATTGGCGATGGCAAGGCCGATATTTTCGGCGATCAGCTCAAGATAGAGCTGCGGTGCATCGACGGCCGTCGCGTCCTTCGTGCGATCTTCGAAATAGAGAAGCCCAATCGCTTCGCCGAGCGCGGTCAAGGGAACACAAAGACCGGGCACTCCGGACTCGTCCAGATGCTGGCAGGCTATATCATTGTCTGCGACATGGCTCACATGCGGGCGCCCGCGGCGCAGTCCCCAGCAAGCTGTGGCCGGAAACGAGGGTTGCGTGTGGACCGGATCCAGCCATTGGCTGACCTCGGTCAGTGCCGACTTGCTTTCGTTCATGGTATAAAGGCTGCCGGCAATGCCCGGAAATATCTGCGGCACGAACAGCGCCACGACTTCCGCCAGCTCATTCTGAGCGTAGCACGCCTGCAGGCGATGCATCATCTGCAGGATGAGGTCCTTTGTGTGCAGATCACGCTTGCGTTCGGCATCCAGCCTGTTTCGTTCGAGGCCATTCTCCCGGAAGATCTGGATCGCGTCGTTCATCTCGCCGATCTCGTCGCGCCGGCGTTCGGTGGGAAGTTCGACGGCGTAGTCTTGCCGCGCAAGCCGATTGACGACACCTGTCATCCGGACCAGCGGCAGAGCGACCCTGCGGCGAAGAATGAAATACAGCACGCCGAGAAATACCAGCGCCGTCAAGGCAAGCATGACCTTGGCTGCATCGCCCCAAAAGTCGCTGCGCGCCTGAGCGCTGTGGACTGCCGCCTCTGTGCGCGCCGTTGCCAAGGAGCGGAACTGGCTGACATCGTTGAGAAGCGCCGTTTGCAGACGCTCATGTTCCGGCCCGAACAGCGTGTCGCGCGACCCCGCCTGATTACCGCCGCGATAGGCCGCAACCGCGGCTTCCTCAGCCTTGTCCAGGTCCTCGGCATCGCTGACGACCTGGTCGACGATCCGCAGTTCAGCATTGGGAATACCAAGGCCGCGCAGCTTATTGATTGCGGTATCACGGCGGCGCTCTTCGCCCTCATCGACGGTGAAAGCATCGAGATGCCGGGCCTCGCCACGCATGACATAGAGACGGGCTTCGTCCGTGGTCTCTTCCGCGCCAAGCGCAAGCTCTTCCCCCATGCTGTTCAGCAAAAGATGTTGCTCGACCGCCTGCCGTTCCTGCGTGGCGCTTCGAGCCGACAAAATGAACGCCGCAGCAGACAGCACGGTCAGGACGACGGTAATACCGTAGGCCCAATTCGTAATTGTCGTAATTCTCATCTGCCGATTTCCTCTGCGACTGGCTCTCGTATGCCTCAATCACCTGCTTTGCTGATCCCCCAGTTAAAACATCTGTTTCTTAGGATAAAGGCAAATAGGCCGTGGAGAATGGCTTTTGGGGCCCATTTTAGACGACGCTTCTTGTGCTGACCTGTCGCAATGCGCTGCACCAAGGCACCAGCTTGTGTTCCACTGACGAGAATCCCGGTTCCGGCTGAGGGCTGAACACCGGGACTCCCGGCTGTCGTCAGGGGTGAGTACGACAGCGCGGTCAACAAATCGATTTTCAGACCGGCAATCCATAACCGGACCGCAAATTGGCAAACGCAAACTTAACTTCCACAAGTGACTGCCTCATTTCGAGGCGCGGTCCTCGCGGAGCTGAAATCAATCTCCACCATGATTGCATTCGCCGCCCGTAATTATTGTCCACGTTGGCGGCGGCACAGACAATCACACCTTTCCAGCTTAAAAGCTGACTTGATTTTCCTGAATGGCTCCTCGCGCTCTGCACAGTTTCTGCAAAGGCGCGCGCCACGATGGCGGCATGAACAAAGCGCCCGAAGAAATCATCGCCCCGCCCGCTCGCCTGCCCTTCAGCCTTCTCAAGGAAAGCTGGTGGTTGGTGGACGATCACCTCCCTCAAATTGTGCTGCCTGCGAGGGAAGCCCAAATCATCCCCTTCACGCGAGCCGAACCAACGACACGGAGCCGATGCCGATGAGCCTCTCGGATGCGCCTGCCTTTTCGGCGAAACCCGCAAGCAACTCCAATCGCAAACCATTGATATTCATCATTCTCATTGTAATCGCCGATGTCCTGCTTTTCGATCGGGATCCAGGCCTCAACTTCTTCCTCTTCGCCAATCTCGTAGCCATCGGTCTGTTGATCTGTTCCAGAAGAGCGCTATCCATCCCCCTAATTTCGACCCTTCTGGTTTTCGGCCTTGTCGTGTCGGCGCCGCTTGTCGAAACCGCGTCGTGGATGGGCATCGCTGTCGGCCTGCTCGGCCTTTCCTGCATGTCGCTCGGTGCCGCCGGGCTTATTCCCAGACAGTGGAGTGATCTGCCGCTCGTCCTGCTCCGCCTCTTTCTGGAGGCGCCCAAGCGACCCTTTCGGCAATCAAGCTATCGCTGGTTGCAAAGGTCACAAAAGCCGTCGTCGCAAAAAGTCTGGTATCATCTGCGCGGCTGGATCGTACCACTGGGCTTTGCTGCCGGTTTCCTGCTCCTCTTTGCGATGGCCAATCCGTTGATCGACAAGTCGTTGCGCAGCATCGATCTCACATTCCTATCGCAGTTGCTGAGCGTCTGGCGCATCGGCTTTTGGCTGCTCGTCGCCGGATTTCTATCCCTTTTGCTTCGCCCGCGCCTGAAGCGGCGCCATGCTCGCCGCGACAAGAGTGCGACCGATCTCCCCACACTCGAAGACGGAGTTTTTGGGCGTGCAGCGCTGCTGCGCTCGCTCGTCGTCTTCAACGCGTTGTTCGCCGTCGAGACGCTGCTGGATCTTGCCTATCTCTGGGGAGGAGCAACCCTGCCCGATGGCATGAGCCATGCCGAATACACCCATCGCGGCGCCTATCCGCTGATGATAACCGCACTTCTCGCCGCAGCCTTCGTGCTCGCGGCGATGCGCCGGCACGGACCGGGTGACAAAAGTGCGCTCCTGCGCGGTCTCGTACATCTGTGGATCGCACAGAACATAATGCTGTGTTTTTCCTCCATTCTGCGGCTCGATCTTTATGTCGAAGTCTATTCGCTGACGGAGCTGCGCGTTGCCGCCGGCATTTGGATGGGGCTTGTCGCAATCGGCCTCTTTCTCATCCTCCTGCGCATTCTGTTGCATCGCTCCAATGACTGGTTGATCGCGCTCACTTCCGCAACACTCGTCATCACGCTCTATGCCGCCGCGCTGCTCGACATCCCCGCCTTTATCGCCCGCTTCAATGTCGCCCACAGCCGCGAAATATCGGGTATGGGCATCCCTCTCGATGCCAACTATCTCGCAGCACTCGGCCCAGCGAGCATACCCGCCCTCGATACCTACCTGGTATCGCAGCCTGCGGACGTAACCGTCCGCAGGATACGCGAAGAGCTTGTCTGGCGCCATTTCCAACACTCGCGCGACTGGCGGAGCTGGACATATCGGGTCGAGCGCCTCGATGCCTACCTCAAGAAGAGGCAACTCTTGCAAGATGAGGCGGAAACGAAGAAAACGAACGGGTGAACCAGGACCTTTTTTTCGCATGGCCCAGCGCATCCTCGTCGTTGACGACGAACCCAATATTCGTGACGTAATCTGCTTCGCACTCGATCGCGCCGGCATGGCGACGACGACGGCCCGCAACGGCACGGAGGCCATGATGGCCTTTCATCGCGGAGGCCTCGATCTGATCGTGCTCGATATCGGCATGCCTGACATGGATGGGCTAGAGGTCTGCCGGCGCATCCGCAGGACGTCCGATCTTCCCATCCTGTTCCTCTCGGCCCGCGACGAGGAGATAGACCGCGTCCTCGGACTCGAGATCGGTGGCGACGACTATGTCACCAAGCCCTTCAGCCCGCGCGAACTCGTCGCGCGGGTCAAGACAATTCTGAAACGCAGCGGACACGGCTCGGAACAGAAGGCAAGTAATGGCTCCGTTTCCGTCGGCCCGCTGCGACTCCATCGCGGTGGCCGCACCGCAAGTTTCGCCGATGTACCGCTGACCTTGACGGCACTCGAATTTGCCATCCTCGACACGCTTCTGTCGCGCCCCGAGATCGTCTTCAGCCGCGATCAACTCATGGACGCCGCTTATGGGGCCGATATGCAGGTTGCCGATCGCACAATAGACAGCCATATCCGCAATATCCGCGCCAAGCTTTCGGCCGCCGGCGGCAAAGGCATTATCGCCACCGTGCACGGCATCGGCTTCAAGCTGACGACAGACATGGAAGGAAGCGCCTGATGAGCGCTCCACGGGTAAAGCCAAAATGGCGGCCGCCGCTCTATCTCATCGTCTATGCCGTACTTTTGACCGTGATGACACTTCCTGTGTTGACCGTCATCTGGTTTCGCGCCGTTCGTATCGCGTCCGGCGCAATGGCGCCGGCAGAGATCGCTACGCTCGCCATCGTTTTGCTCCTGACATTGGTGGTCGCCTACGTGCTAACGCGCACCCTGACGGTGCCGATCAATGCCCTGATCGCCCGCACGGAGGAGATCGCCAGAGGCGGTCGAGCGGCAATCCAGCCGCTCGACAATTACGGCACACGGGAAGTGGCAACGCTGTCGCAGAGTTTTCTCGACCTGGCCGGAAAGCTGGTCGACCATTCCGATCACGTCCGCACCTTCGCAGCCCATGTCTCGCATGAGCTGAAATCCCCCCTCACCTCGATCAAGGGCGCGGCGGAGCTGCTGCGCGACGATGATCACGACAATCCGATGAGCCCTGAGCAGCGCAACCGCTTCCTCGCCAATATCATCGCAGACGCGGAGCGGCTGGATACGTTGCTGCTACGTCTTCGGGATCTGGCGAAGGCCGAGCTACCCTCGGAACAAGGCTCCAGCAGCGTTAGCGATATCGTCGCCCAGCTTAAAATGCAATTTCGCCAGCTGGCCATCAGCGATAACGAATGTGACGCAGAAAGGCTGGCCATTCCCGGCGAAGCGGCAGGGATTATTTTCGCCAATCTGGCAGAGAATGCCTTTCAAAACGGCGCCCACAGTTTTGCGATCGAAGCAGAAGGCGATGGGCGCAAGACGACGGTTCGAATTCGCGATGACGGACGCGGCATTGCCGATGGCAATCGCGAGCGCATCTTCGAGCCTTTCTTCTCGACCCGACGCGAGGATGGGGGCACCGGCATGGGCCTTGGCATCGTCCGGGCCATGCTCGCTTCGCATGGCGGCAGCATTGAGCTGCTGGACAGCAGCCAGGACGGCACGATTTTTCAGATTACCCTGCCGCCGGCCTCCTAACTTGCCGGCAAGCCTTAACGGCAAGGGCCGGTCGGTTCCTTGAACGACCGACCGGCCCCCTTCTGCTAAGTCATGAGGCTTACGCCGCCTGTTGTTCTGAAAGACCTTGGAGCGCCATGGCACGCGCCGTCACGAAATCCACCTTGCCGGAGCCGAGAACCGGCACCTTGCCCACGGTCACGTCGGCAGGAACCATCATTTCCGTGGCGCCCTTCGACTTGGCGAAGGCGAGAAAATCGCCGCGCGTCGCATTCGGGGCATCGGTCAGAAGGATGAGGCGCTCGCCCTTCTTGGCGTCGGGCACTGATGAGACGACGCTGAGCGCACCCGGCCAAAGCTGTGCGGCAAGCGTTTCCACCGCTGCAAGCGAGACCATTTCGCCGCCGATCTTGGCAAACCGCTTGGCACGGCCACGGATCTTGACGAAGCCATCCTCATCGATGGTGACGATATCGCCGGTATCATGCCAGCCTTCCGGCAGCGGTTCGAGAACGCCGGGATTGTCGGCACGCAGGTAGCCCGCCATGACGTTGGCGCCGCGGATGAAAAGACGGCCGCCTTCGTCGATACCGGGGACCGGCTCGAGTTTCCACTCCATGCCCGGCATGATCTTTCCGACCGTTCCCGAGCGATTATACATCGGCGTGTTCAGCGAGATCACCGGGGCGGCCTCGGTGACGCCGTAACCTTCGAGGATACGCAGGCCGAACTTCTCCATGTAGACCTCGCGGGTCGATGCCTTTACCGGTTCAGCACCCGAGAAGATGTAGCGGATCGATCTCAGGTCGTAGGGATGGGCACTACGTGCATAGCCGTTCAGGAACGTGTCCGTACCGAAGACGATAGTGGCGTTCGAGACATAGATCAGCTCCGGCACGATGCGATAGTGCAGCGGCGACGGATAGAAGAAGACCGGGACGCCCGAGACCAACGGCAGGATCGTCCCCGCCGTCAGGCCGAAGGAGTGGAACATCGGCAGGATGTTGAACACCTTGTCGCCGGGGTGGAAGTCGATGCGCGAAGCCGCCTGAGCCGCATTCGACAGGATATTGCGGTGCGTCAGCACCACGCCCTTCGGCGCCCCTTCAGAACCGGAGGTGAAGAGGATGACGGCTGGATCGTCCGCTATGCGCTTCACCAATGGCCGATATTTGCGCAGGAGCCCGACAATCTTGTTGAGGAAGGTCACCTGCGTCCGCAGCTCATCCAGCCAGACGAAGGTCACCTGCTTTTCGAGTTCTTCGACCACCGGGCCAAGCTTTGCCTGGGTGATGAAGGCGCGCGAGGATAGGACGTGCTTGACCTCCGCCGTTCGGCAGGCCGACAGAATATTGGCGGCACCGGCCGTGAAGTTCAGCATGGCCGGAACCTTGCCCGCCGACATGACGCCGAGGACGGTCGCGGCCGTGCCGTTGGCGTTCGGCAGCATGACGCCGAGCGTCTTTTCTTTCGGGAACATCTTCCTGAACTTCGCGCCGAGCACCGCAGCACCGGTCAGAAGCTTGGCATAGGACAGCTTGCCGGTCAGCGGGTCCTCCACGGCGAGCTTCTTGCCGCCATATTCGTGGGCGCTTTCGATCACGCGACCAAGGACCGTGTTGTCGGTGTCGGCGGTGCGGAACATCAGTGAAGACATGATCTGATAGAGCGCGGCACCCGCGGTGATGCGCCGCTTGCGACCTTTGAGTTCGGCCGGAACCTCGAGCTTGACGGGTTCAAGGATCGTCACCTTGACCTTGGGAAAGAGGCGGCGGCGGACATGGCTCGATGTCAGATAGGAGGCGTAGCTCTTTTCCAGGCCGTCGATACGCACCGGAACAATCATCGTCCCCGTCTTGTCGGCAACCATCGCAGCTCCGTCATAGACCTTCATCAGCGTGCCCGTCACCGTCAGTCGCCCCTCCGGGAAGATACCGACCGGGCTGCCGTCCTGGATCACCTTGATCAGTGAGCGCGTTGCCATCGGCTTCGTCGGATCGAGCGGCAGGAACTTGCACTTCTTCAGCAGCGGCCGCACCCACCACTTCTTGGCGAAGGAGTAGTCGATCGCAAAGACAGGCTCTTCTTCGGTGATGGCAAGTGCCAGGGCACCGTCGAGCAGGCTCACATGATTGAGCGCGATGATCGGCGCGGGGCCTGCCTTGCGGATGTTTTCCAGACCTTCCACTTCCAACCGCATGAAGGCGCGGAAGATGATGGAGATGAGATCGCGGAAAGCATTGGTCGGCAGCATCTCCAGCATGAGCCAGGCGATTGCGACATTGAGCACGGAGATGCTGAGAATGATGACCGGGATCGACAGGCCGACGGCCTGCAGGACGGCCACAAGTGCCAGACCCACCGCGATGAAGAGAGCCGACAGGACATTCGATGCGCCGATGACACGGGCACGGCGATCCTCATTTGCCCAGCTCTGCATGGCCGAGAAGGTCGGGACGGCGAGGAAGGCACCGCCGATCGCCATGCCGGCGAGATCAATGGCGACACGGACGGTCTTCGGCCCGGCGAAGAAGCCGAGAATAGTCTCGGCATGGCTTGTCGACTGCAACCCCCACAGATTCCAGGCGAGATCGACGCCGAAGAGTGCGACGATGAGCATTCCCACAGGAGCCGGCAAGAGCACGATGCGGCCTGCGGCCATCCATCCGGCAATAGCCGAGCCGATGGCGACGGAAATGGCGAAGATCGCCAGATAGGCGGGAACGACGATTTCCGAGCCGCCGAGAATATCGGTGACCATGACAGGGAGCATCGACATGATGAAGGCACCGACGAACCAGAACCAGCAGTTCATCAGCGAGGCGCGCCAGATGCGGCTGTCGGCGCGAAGCTCATTGACCAGCCTGTAGCTGGAACGCACGACATTGGTGTCGATGGCGAGACCGGGCGCCTTGGAGCCGGTCGAAGGGATCATGCGGGCAGCAAACCAGCAGAGGACGGAAAGTCCCATCATCATCGGTCCGAAGATCCAGACATTCTCGCCCTCGCGAAAGGCGACGGCGGCAACCATGGTGCCGGTCAGGATGGCAATGAATGTGCCACCCTCGATCCAGGCATTGGCCTTGGGGAGATCACGGTTCGCCAGATGATCCGGCAGGATGCCGTATTTGATCGGCCCGAAGAGCGAGGAAATGACGCCGAAGCCGAAGAGCGCCACCATCAGGATCCAGATGGAGGAGAAGGCGATGCCGATGACGGAGATCGCCGCAACACCGAGTTCGCAGCGCTTCAAAAGCTCCGCCAGCTTGGCCTTGTCGTATTTGTCTGCAAGCTCGCCGGCAATCGCCGAGAGCAGCAGGAACGGCACGATGAAGATACCACCGGCAAGGGTTACCAGCGCTGCACCTTCTGTTGCCATCTGCGCGAGAATGACGAAAACCAGAGTCTGCTTGAGGAAATTATCGTTGAAGGCGGTAAGGAATTGCGTCCAGAACAGTGGCGCGAACTTCCTCGATCTCATCAGGTGCTTTTGCATGGCGTATCCCTCGTTTGCCAACAAGACGCCACAGAGTCGTTACGCAAAAGTTGAGTGCGAATACAACACTGTGGCGTCGTTAATAGAGTTTAGTCCTGACCGTCACGATTAAACTTAACTAGAAGCTTTTCGGTGCGCGCATCCTCAACTTTGCGGATCAGCTTGTCGGCCTCGGAATTGTCGCGAACCGTTTTGGTCACATTGACCGTCGTCTGCACCAGCATCAGGATACCCATGGCGAGATAACCTTTGCCCCAGAGATCAATCGGCATCATGTAGAGGCCGACGAAAAGCATGAAAGCTGCGGCGGCGAACGAAATATAGGAGAAGCTGACCCAAGCCTGGGAATGTTTCTGGAAGCTGTCGTTCATGATCGTACCCTCTCAATGATCTGATATATTTGGTGTATTCGGTTTCAGACTGCGGAATTCATGCGCTGGCGAAGGCGGGTCAGCACCTCGTCGGCCGAAGGACCAAGCGGTGCGCCGAAGCCTGCATTGGCAAGCTTTTCGATGATGGTCGCCTGTCGGCTCGCAGCGTCCATTTCCTTCATGACGGAGGCTGCGACCTCGCAACGGGTCTGGTAGGCCTGAAGGCGGGCAAGCGTCTCTTCGGCCTCATCCAGGTTCGCCAGGCCGGAATTGTCGTCGCAGGAAGCATTGAGCTTCTGTGTCTGCTGAGTAGCACGCGCCAGACGTTCGCCGCGCTGCAATTCCTGCAGTCGCGCTTCCGATGCGCGAACGGTTGCCTTGAGCTTGCCGATCGTCTGGGCGAACTGCGCCTGCGCCCTCTCGGAAGCATCGCGCTCGGCTTCGAGCTGGGCGATCGCCTCGGCTGCTTCCCGAGCAAGTTCGTCATTTCCCTTCTGAAGAGCAGCGACGGCGCGGCTCTCCAGATCGGCGATGCGGCCGACAATTGCAGAATAATAGCTCTTTTCCTGCTCATTCTGCGCAACGGCGATTGCGACTGCCCGCCGTGCCGACTGAATACCGACGGCTGCGTCGCGGATCTGCTGCGCAAGCAGAGGCACAGCATTGCGATCGATGAATGCCTGCTCCGCATCATGGGCTCTGCCGCGGATGAGCGTTAGAATTGAATTGAACATTTGTCGTCTCCCGTTTATGAACGATGTTCACGAAACGAGATATGCCAGAACCGTGAACGTTGTTCAAGAATTATTTTGAACAACGTTCAAAAAATAGATTGGAATGCGCGATGGCTAGAAAAACACAGGAAAAACGCGAGGATCTGAAGCTCCGGCTGATCGAGGCGGCACGCAATCGCATCATATCCGATGGCCTTGCCAATCTTCGGGCACGCGATGTCACCCAGGATGTAGGCTGCTCGCTCGGAGGCCTCTATACAGTCTTCACGGATCTCGACGATCTCGTCATTCACGTCAACTCGGCAACCCTGAAGGCTCTGGAAGCATCCCTTGCCCTGGCGGAAGCCAAGGATCGCACGCCGACAGACAAGCTGCGCAATCTCGCGCGCGGCTACCTGCATTTCGCGCTCGGTCATCGCAATCTATGGAAATCGCTATTCGACCATCAACCGCCGGCCGGTCGACCCAGCCCCGAATGGCACCTCGAGGAACACATGTTCCTGATGGGCGTGATTGCCGAACCCCTCGCTGAACTGCAGCCCGACATGCCCGAAACGGCCCGCGCCATTCGCGCAAGAACCCTGTTCGGAGCAGTGCACGGGATTGTCAGCATCAGCCTCGAAGGGCGCTTCGTCGGCCTGCCCATCGAAAGCCTTGAACAGGAACTCGACGATTTCGTCTTGACGGTTGCAACCGGGGCCGCGGCGAGGCAAGGCTAGTGCCTGTCGTCAAAGAAACGGGCCTCGGTGCATGATAGCGTTCAGGCCGCCGCTTCAGCGAACGGTTTCCTGATCACCGAGATGTCGTCACCGACTCCCTTTATCAGCCTGGAACTTCGCTATGAGAGCGCTCGGCCTCCTGTCGCTCATAGCGTCTCCATCCAAGACACGATCGCCGAGTTCACATCGTCCTTGCGGTCCTGCATGATCCAGTGCCCGGCATTCTTCCAGACGTCGACCTTGGATTTTTCGTTCGAGAACCATGTGCGCATCCGTGCGGCCTGGCTCTCGTCACGGCAGAGATGATAGAAAGGAACTGTGATCGTCTTGCAGAAGGCTTCGCTGTTGCTGCCAAGGCCGACCTGATCAGATCCGAAAAATAGCGGCCCGAAGGATTCTCGAACGGGATGCTCCGGCGTTCCCTGAAGGCGTCTTGCATGCCAGCGCTTGAGTGCCGGATCGGTCGAAGGGTCATAGACACTTTCGAACAGAGCCGGACCGACCACCCCGGGATTCTGGGTCTTGAGATCGTCGACGGTTTTCTTGAAGATCGGCCCCAGGCTGTCGACAAAGCCGAGGGAACCATCGACGGACACGACCGCGTCGACAAGATCCGGCCGCTTTGCCGCAAGGCGCGCAGCGACCTGCCCACCCATCGAATGCCCTATCAATATAAATTTCTCACCCTCGAATTTCCTTTTGATCAGAGCTTCGATATCACGAACATAGTCGCCCGGCATGTAGCTGCCTGATGGCATGATCTCGGACCTGCCATGACCGCGCAGATCGACGGCAACGACCCGGTAGCGGCTTTCAAGCGCGGGCAATTGCCAACTCCAGTCATGGGAATCACACGTCCAGCCATGCAGCAGCATGACGTTCCGACCCTTTCCGGAGACCGTGTAGAAAAGGTTAGCGATGCGCGCCGGCGCAGCAAGCGCAGGATTGGGGCCGGCAGCAACCGCCGCCACCGTCATTCCCAGGATGGTCATCAGACCTCGCCGCGATAGGTCGAAATTGCTCTCTGCCACTGGTAGTCTCCTTTGAAATCTCTGGCATGTCCGCGAGCTACCCGCTCGGCGGGCCGGCGTTGATTGCTCGGTGACTTCTAGATATACGTTGTAAATCTACGATCAATTACGCACCTTAAAGTGCGTAGATATACCGGAGGATATCCAGATGCCCGGAAAAGTGGACAACGTCTTCTTCGCGGACTGTGCTGCGCGCTCGTTCTTCGATCAGGTCGCGAACAAATGGTCCGTCATGATACTGACCGTGCTTGAGGAAAAGCCCACCCGCTTCAATGAGTTCATGCGTAGACTGGAAGGCATCACGCACAAGGCGCTGACCCAGGCATTGCGACGGCTTGAAAGAAACGGGCTGATTTCGCGCAGAGTGCTGGCGACCTCACCGGTCGCAGTGGAATATTCGATCACCGATCTTGGCCGGACGCTTCAGGTGCCGTTCGGCGCGGTCTACGAATGGGCGATCAACCATCTGCGACACATCGAAGAAGCACAGGAAAACTATGACGCTCGCGCGAATATGTAAGGCGAGCATATCCGAAAAAGACGAGCGCTTCTGTCCTGAGCTTTCACTCTGCCACGCAAACATGTGTGGCAATTTCGCGCTATGCGCTAGGGATCACAGACCCGAAACTGAGAGCGCAAGGGTCTTCACGGGCTAGAGGGCGCATAATTTCTGATGTCGCCGAACGCATAGCCACGCTGCTTCAGTTTCTGGATGAGGGATTGCAGCTTCGCCTGCCCATCGAACTGATCCTGGAACATCTCATCATGCATGAGCAGGATCATCTTGCCGCGCTGAGTGAACCGACCGTACTGAAACAGATGGTCGATCTCGCTTACCAGACGGTCGACCGATTGCACCGGTTTGCCGTCGTCGCTGTGCACCCATTCGAAATCCCAGCCATAAAGGTAGAAACCGGCCTCGGCGACGAGCTCGTAATCCAGCCACTCGCGCTCCCACTGTGCGACATTGATGGAAAGGTCTTCCCTCGACACCGTCGGCAGCCGAAAGACATCCCTGCCAGGCAATCGCGCATGGACAATCGGCGTTAGGCCGAGAACCTGGTTGGCATGCAGCATGTCGTCGACGACAGCCTTGGTGTTGGCATAGTACCGCCTGTAGCGATTGTTTGCGTGGCTATAACTATGATTGCCGACCGTCACCAACGGCATCGACTTGGCTTCGGCGAGCAAGTCCCGACCATTGGGGATGGTCTCGACGTGCAGGCCGACCATGAACAAGGCGGCGGGAACATTCTCCTGACTCAACACGGAAAGGACGTTTTTCGTGCCCGGCAAAGGGCCGTCGTCAAACGTCAGAAAGATCGTCTTGTCTGCGGCCGAAGCGCCGGCGGCACACGTGGCGAGCATCACACCCGCGAGCATCCATCCGAACAGCGCATTCCATAGACGTTTCATCTGCATAAGCCTGGCGTTTCCCGCATGATTCCAGCAAACTGGCACATCGCCCCAGACAAGAAAAGCACTTCAAAAAGCAAAGGGCGCTCGACCCATTTCTGGGGAGCGCCCTTGCATTTTACCCGGACAGCGAACACCGGCTCGACACAGAAATGTCAGCGCGGCAGGCCATCGATACAGGTGATAGCGGTGAAATAAGCGCGAATCGCCCTCTTTGCAAGGGCGAGCCGCAAATATTTTGAAGATTGGCCACACGGAAGCGGCCATGTGGCATCGTATCTCACAAGCATGTCGAGCGAGGAGCCCGATCAGGCAGCTTTCAGGGCCGCATCGCGCGGGATCTCGACATCGATCTCCAGCATGGAGACGTCCTTGTCGCGATCCATCTTCACCTGCACCTTGTCGCGATCGACCTGGACATGCTTGGCAATGACGGCGAGGATTTCCTCTCTCAGCACGGATACGAGATCCGAACCCACGGACGCGCGCTCGTGGGCAAGAAGGATCTGCAGACGCTCGCGCGCCATTGGTGCAGATCTCTGCTTGCGAAATAGTCCAAAAATGCTCATGCGGCCCTCCTTGCAAAGATCTTGCCGAAGATACCCCGCTTCTCGCCGGGGATGGTGACCGGCAGCTGCTCGCCGGCAAGACGGCGTGCGGCTTCGAAATAGGCGACCGACGGCGCGCAGCGTGCGTCGGCCAGCGTAACCGGCGAGCCGAGGTTGGAGGCGCGCAGGACGTCGGTGCTTTCCGGGATGATCCCGAGCAGCGGAATGGAGAGAATCTCCAGCACGTCGTCGACCTTCAGCATGTCGCCACGTTCGGCGCGGGCGGCATCAAAGCGAGTCAGGAGAAGGTGCTTCTCCATGCGCTCGCCGCGCTCCGCCTTGACGGTCTTTGCATCGAGCAGGCCGATGATGCGATCCGAATCGCGCACCGAGGAGACTTCCGGATTGGTGACGACGACAGCCACGTCGGCATGACGCATCGCCAGCGTTGCACCGCGCTCGATACCGGCGGGGCTGTCGCAGATAACCCAGTCGAAATAGCTCTTGAGCTCGTTGATGACGCGCTCGACACCCTCGGGCGTCAGGTTGTCCTTGTCGCGGGTCTGCGAAGCGGGCAGGAGGAAGAGCGTCTCCAGCCGCTTGTCACGGATCAGCGCCTGCGGCAGCTTGGCATCGCCCTGAATGACGTTAACGAGATCATACACGACGCGGCGTTCCGCACCCATGACCAGATCGAGATTGCGCAGGCCTACGTCGAAATCGACAACGACGACCTTTTCGTTTCTCTGTGCCAGAGCCGCCCCCAATGCGGCCGACGAGGTTGTCTTCCCAACTCCGCCTTTGCCTGATGTGACGACGATTACCTTGCCCATCTCGCTCTCCTGTTTTGGCCGGCTTCGGCTCAGATTAGTTTTTCAGCCATGATCGTTTCACCATCCAGCCAGAGCTGGACTGGCTGCCCTCTGAGGCTGGGTGATACGTCTTCCGCCATCTTGTAAATTCCATCGATTGCCAGCAACTCGGCCTCGAGCTTGCGACAAAAGATACGCGCCGATGCATTGCCGATCGATCCCGCCATGGCGCGGCCGCGCAGGGCGCCGTAGATGTGGATCGAGCCACCTGCGATGACCTCCGCGCCCGATGCTACCGAACCGATGACGGTCACATCACCTTCCGGGAAGATCACCGATTGCCCCGAACGCACCGGCTCGCGGATGATCAGCGACTGCGTCACTGGCCGGACTTCCGGAGGTGGCGCCTTGGGCTCGCTGTTGCGACGCTCCACCACAGGCTCCGCTTCGCTGACTTCGAAGTCGGCTGCCGGGCGTCCACCCTTTAGAATCGGCGGCATCCCCGGTCCGGCGATCGACGGACGACCGCCCTCGATGCCCATGATGCTGACATTGCGAGCGGAAAGCTCTGCAATCAGCTCCTTGAGCTGTGCCTTGTCGATCGGCAGATCGGTGATGTCGAGCACGACCGGCCGCCCCAGAAAGAAGCCGGCCGAACGGGCTGCGAGGTCGTCAAGCCTAATCAACCACTGATCCAGCGGAAGATCCGGCGAAAGC
The DNA here is from genome assembly GCF_016429015.1 of Rhizobium sp. ASV20. Classification (GTDB taxonomy): domain Bacteria; phylum Pseudomonadota; class Alphaproteobacteria; order Rhizobiales; family Rhizobiaceae; genus Rhizobium. The sequence goes on along the minus strand of NZ_JAELTU010000078.1, from coordinate 12,294 downwards.
ATGACCGCAAGAAATGAGCGGCCCTTGATACGGATCGAGCGAGCGTCTGTTAGCACTTTGGTCATCTATGTAAATAAATCGTTGATCTTCTGTACCGCTAATATGGTTAACAAGTGGTTAACGCGGACTCCCATTCAAGCTCGATCCGCCCCATAAAACGGCGACGCTCGCAAGCGCTGAAGGCTCGTTGGAACTCGCGTCGTAGACGCATGGAGCGGCGAAAATCGCTGCTCCTACAAGGAAAAGAATGATCGGCCTCATGAAATCCTCCACCTGCAATGCACGACATGCGTTGCAGAATATTCCGTGCGAAAAAATTAACGATTCGTCGCGCCGCACCTTCCGGAACGGCGCGCGATATCAAGACATCAGCGATTCTCAGGCGAGCTTCAGCTCGACGTTGATGTTGCCGCGAGTAGCCTTCGAATAAGGGCATGTCTGATGGGCTTCTTCGACCAGCGTGCGGGCGAGCTCAGGCTCGATGCCGGGCATGCTGATGGTGAGGCGCGCCTGAAGGAAATAGGCGCCTTCCGTGGTGCCGAGATCGACTTCCGCATCGACCGCGAGGTCAGCGGGAAGCTTGATCTTGCGCTTGCCTGCAGCAAGGCCCATGGCACCGATGAAGCACGCCGACCAACCGGCTGCGAAAAGCTGCTCGGGATTGGTGCCGGCATGGGCGCTGCCCGGAGGAGAGAGTTTTACCTCCAGCTGGCTGTCATCGCTGCGCGCGAAGCCATCGCGACCGCCGGTGGTATGCGTTCTGCCGGTATAGAGAACCTTGTCGATCTTGGTCATGGAACACTCCTTTGTTGCGTCGCCCGGCTTGTTGTGTCGTCTGGGGCGACGTCTGTTGACGGAGTGGTTTTGATGGATCGACGTATCCGGCATGTTTCCGAAATCGTCGGAAGTGTCACGAAATGTACGGCCTTACAGGCCGGACACACTTGCTTACAAGCAGCCGGAGAATGCTCAGGAAATCACGACTTCCGCGGCCAGACCTCCGCCTTCGCGGTTATAGAGCCGAACGGAACCGCCGAGCGTCTGGGCCAGCTGCTGGGCGATTGCAAGACCCAGTCCCGTGCCGCCCGTGTTACGGTTGCGCGACTGTTCAAGCCGGAAGAACGGCTGCATTGCCTGCTCGATCTGGTCCTGTGGAATGCCTGGACCATGGTCCAGCACCGTTATCGCAATCTCGCCCGTACCTCTGCGCTCGACGGCGATCTCCGCCGCTCCGGCAAACTTCAGAGCATTGTCGATGAAGTTGGTGAGGATGCGACGCAACGCATGCGGCTTCGTCGCAGCCGTCCCCTGGATCAGGCCGAGAATTTCGACAGATTTGCCCGTGTCCTGATAATCATAGCAGATGCTTTCGATGAAGGAGGCAAGATCGATGCGAGAGCTCTTCTCGCCATTGCCGTGGGCACTGCGCGCATAGGCGATGCCATCTTGCACGAGACGCTCGATCTCGCCCAAATCCTGCAGTAGCTTGGTTTTTTCGGGCGAATCATCGGCAATATCCGCTCGCAACCGCATCCGCGTGATCGGCGTTTGCAGATCGTGCGAGATTGCCGCGAGAATCTGCACGCGCTCCTCGAGATAGTGCGCAATTCGGTCACGCATCGCGTTGAAGGCCCTGGCGGCATGCGCCACCTCGCTGGGCCCCCGATCGCTCAAGTCGGCTCCCTTCTTGTTCGGATCGAGCGCATCGGCAGCGGCGGCGAGTTCTGCGAGCGGGCGGATCGCCAGACGGACTGCCGACCAGGTGCAGACGACGATCACCAGCATCTGCAAGACGAAGACATATGGCAGCCACGACGCGATCGGCATGATGCCCTTGGGCGTAATGTCTATCGTCAGCGGACTGCCATCGCTCAGGTTCAAGTGCGCCTGCAGGCGGGCGACAGGCCCCGGTATCGATTCCACATGAATAGGGAACCGATGGTCGACCGCGTCCTCGATCTTGGAGGCAATTTCCGCGCTGCGCGCCGAGTTATCGGGCACGCCGGGTAGCCCTGTCCCTAGCTCGAAATTGTAGTTGCCCCGGCTCAGCCAATCGACAAAGTTCGCTCTTTCATCCACAGGCAGCCGGTCGAGCACCGCAATCGATGTCGCGACATCGCTCTCCAGCGTTCCGAGCATTACGGCTTTTGCCGACATATAACGCTCGATATAGAGCACGCTGAAGGACAAGCCGTAAGCGATTGCAAGCCCTAACAACAGGATCATGAAGATGCGCGAGCGCAAGGTGCTGGGCCATGTCGGGCCCCGACGCAGTAAGTTCGCTGCGCTCATGGACGCAACTCGGCGATCTCGACCGGAACAGAGAATACGTATCCTTCGCTTCTAACGGTCTTGATATAGGTCGGCTCTCGGGCATCATCGCCCAGACGCTGGCGAAGGCGACTAACGAGAAGGTCGATCGAGCGATCGAAGAGATCCGCGTCACGCCCCTGAGTGAGGTTCAGCAATTGATCGCGATTAAGCACCCGCTGCGGGTGGTCGATGAACACGCGCAGCAGACGGTATTCGGCGCCGCTCAGCATGATCTCCGTTCCGTCCTGGTCGAGAAGATGGCGCCCGACAGTATCCAGCCGCCAATCCCCGAAGACCAGCATCTGGCCGGCCTCGCTGATCTGGAGGTTTGGCGGCAGCATGCGGGTCCGGCGAAGAACGGCCTTGATGCGGGCCAGAAGTTCGCGCGCGGCGAAGGGTTTGGCCAGATAATCGTCCGCCCCCATCTCCAGACCGAGGATGCGGTCCATTTCGTCGTCGCGCGCCGTCAACATCAGGACAGGCGTTGCCTTGTGCTTTCCGGCGCGCAGCTCCCGACACAGCACGAGGCCGTCGTCACCCGGCATCATCACGTCGAGTACGATCAGATCGACCGAATTGGCCTCCAGAAAGCTGCGCATCTGACGGCCGTCGGCAGCCGTCGTCGTCCTCAAGCCGTTCTTTTTCAGGTAGCTCGATACCAATTCCCGGATTTCCCGATCGTCATCGACGATCAGGATGTGGTCGACATGCTCCATCTCTATTTCCCGCTCATCATCACAGGCGCCAACCTGCGCTTATCCATCTTCTGTCCTGCCAACGGCAGAGGGCGCCAGCATATGCCGGCGCCCTTGCGAACACTACCGTCGAACTATAAACGATCAACATCTATGACGGCCTGCGCGAAGGCTTGCGGCGCTTCCTGGGGAAGATTGTGACCGATGCCGCCGGCGATGGTGCGATGCTCATATTTGCCGGAGAATTTGCCGCGATAGGCCGAAGGCTCAGGGTGCGGTGCACCGTTGGCGTCGCCTTCCATGGTAATCGTCGGGATCGAAATTACCGGACCTGTGGCCAGCTTCTTTTCATAGGAATCGAACTTTGTCTCGCCTTTGACGAGGCCAAGGCGCCAGCGGTAATTATGAATGACGATATCGACATGGTCCGGATTATCGAAAGCCGCAGCCGAGCGATCGAAGGTGGCATCGTCGAAGGCCCATCGCGGTGATGCGGTCTGCCAGATCAGCTTTGCGAAATCGTGCCGATTTTCCTGGTAGCCAAGGCGACCGCGCTCCGTGGCAAAGTAGAACTGGTACCACCAGGCAAGCTCGGCCTTCGGCGGCAGCGGCTTGCGGTTGATTTCCTGGCTGCCGATGAGATAGCCGCTGACCGAGACCAGCGCCTTGCAGCGCTCGGGCCAAAGGGCTGCCATGATGTCGGCAGTACGGCCACCCCAGTCATAACCGGCAACCACGACCTTTTCGATCTTCAGCGCATCGAGAAGCGCGATCATGTCCGCGGCAAGCGCTGCCTGCTGGCCGTTGCGCGGGGTCTTCTTCGAGAGAAAGCGGGTGGTGCCATAGCCGCGAAGATAGGGAATGATGACGCGATAGCCTGCACCTGCAAGCAACGGCGCGACGTCGACGAAGCTATAGATATCATAGGGCCAACCATGCAGCAGCAGCACGACCGGGCCGTTGGCCGGGCCGGCTTCGGCGTATCCGACATTGAGCACACCAGCATCGATCTGCTTCAGCGCGTCGAATGAGGTATCGCTGCCGGCCTTAACGGGAGGCAACGTCAGGGCGGAAGGCTTCTGTTCCTCGGCGCCGGCGATTGCGGGCAGGCCGAACTCGGCAGCAGCGACGGCGATTGCGGCAACGCCGAAGAAGCGGCGACGGGCGTGATTGATTTCCTCGGACATCTGTCTCTCCTGTGGATTAGATCGTGAGCTCTAGAAAGCCACCGGCATGTATCGCCGATGTGTCTTGGACGGCCATCTTTTGAATGACTATGTAGCTGCGGGCCGCCGAGATACAGTCCGATACAATTCCCTCCTCTGGACCGCGCAGCCCCGCCAAATAACCGAGTTCACAGCGAAATCGCCCGGCATCCGCAAGTTTGTATCGCATTGTATCGAAGTCGAACACGCCGACATTTCGGTACATTCTTCCATTCCGCCAGACACATTCGAGATACGTCGCCACCGGCAGATAGCGTCACTACTGGACACGGCTCATGGCCGTCCCAGGCCATCAATCGCTTCTAAAGGAACAAGACGATGACGCTTCTGATCATTGCTTATCTTGGCGGTGCGCTGACGATCCTCAGTCCGTGCATCCTGCCTATTCTCCCCTTCGTCTTTGCCCGCGCCGGACAGCCCTTTGTCCGCAGCACGCTGCCCATGCTTGCGGGCATGGCGCTTACCTTTGCCTTTGTCGCAACGCTGGCTGCGGTCGGCGGCGCCTGGGCGATCCGCGCCAATGAATATGGCCGCCTCGCGGCGATCGTGTTGCTCGGGCTCTTCGGCTTGAGCCTGATTTCGCCCCGCATCGCGACCGTGCTCTCACGGCCGGTTGTCGATCTTGGCAATAACCTCCTGAACGCCGCAGGCGCTCAGCGCAACGCTGCAAGCGTCAGAAGCTCCTTCGTGCTCGGCATTGCGACCGGCCTGCTCTGGGCGCCCTGCGCCGGCCCGATCCTGGGTCTCGTCCTGACCGGTGCTGCCTTGAAGGGAGCCAATCTGCAGACGACATTCCTGCTGCTCGCCTATGGTGCCGGTGCTGCAACCTCGCTTGCTGTCGCCTTGTCTGCCGGCGGCAAAATCTTTGCCCGCATGAAGCAGTCCCTCGGTGTCAGCGAACGCATCCGTCAGTTCGCCGGGGCTGCAGTTCTTGCCGGCGTTGCAGCCATCGCGCTTGGTCTCGACACCGGCTTGCTCGCCCGGCTCTCCTATGCAAGCACCGGCTCCTTCGAACAGGCCTTGCTGGAGAAACTGCACCCCAAGGCTTCAGTCACGGGAACCGAGGTTGCCAGCAACGGTGCTATGAAGATCGCCAGCGACGCGGCCCGCCCATTCCACAGCGACCTTCCTGTAGCAGGCCCGGCCCCTTCGCTCGATGGCGCGGTCACCTGGCTGAACTCTCCGCCGCTGACGTCAACAGAGCTTCGCGGCAAGGTCGTACTCGTCGATTTCTGGACCTATTCCTGCATCAACTGCATCCGCACCATCCCTTACGTTCGTGCCTGGGCGGAAAAGTATAAGGATCAGGGCCTCGTCGTGATCGGCGTCCATGCTCCGGAGTTCGCCTTCGAAAAGAATGTCGATAACGTCAAGAAGGCGATCGCCGATTTCCAGATCGGCTACCCGGTGGCGATCGACAACAACTATACGATCTGGCGCGCCTTCGAGAACAACTACTGGCCTGCCCATTACCTGATCGATGCCAAGGGCCAGGTCCGCTACCAGCACTTCGGCGAAGGCAATTATCGCCAGACCGAACAGGCAATCCAGGATCTCCTGCGCGAAGCGGGCAGCGATATGGCTCAAAGCGGCCCCGTCGTGCCGGATGCAAAAGGGGCGGAAGCAAGCCCCGACCTCGGTCATATCCGCTCCGGCGAGACCTATGTCGGCTACAAGCAGGCGACGGGCTTCGTCTCTCCGGAAAGAGTTAAGGCAGATGCCGCCGCCGACTATTCGGTCGCAAATCCCGGCCTCAACCAATGGGGTTTGGCGGGCAGCTGGACTGTCGGTGCGGAGCAGGCATCGCTTGACAAGGCAGGCGGCGGCATCAGCTATCGCTTCAGCGCCCGAGACCTGCATCTCGTCCTCGGTCCCTCGCCGGACGGAAAGCCGATCCGCTTCCAGGTGACCGTGGATGGAAAAGCGCCGGGTGCCGACCACGGCTCCGATATCGACGCCGCCGGAAATGGAACGGTGACTGCGACAAAGCTCTACCAGCTCGTCCGCCAGTCGGGCGACGTCACCGCCCGCAACTTCGAAATCCGCTTCCTGGACCCCGGAGTTCAGGCCTACGCCTTCACCTTCGGCTGAAATTTCCCCTTCACCTCAAGCATGACCTCTCAACACAGGAGTCCTATCATGAAGTCCCGTTTTATTTCCATCGCAGCCCTCGGCCTTGCCGCAAGCACCATGGCATTGGCCGCACATGCAGCCGAAGTCAAGAATATCGTCATCGTCCACGGCGCCCTTGCCGATGGTTCGGGATGGCGCAAGACCGCCGATATCCTTGAAAAGGATGGTTTCAACGTCACGGTGGTACAGGAGCCGATCACCTCGCTTGCCGACGATGTCGCCGCCACCAAGCGCGTGCTCGATCTTCAAACCGGGCCGAGCCTGCTCGTCGGCCACAGCTATGGCGGCATGGTCATTACCGAAGCGGGCAATCGCCCGGATGTCGCAGGCCTCGTATATGTCGCAGCGTTCCAGCCGGATAAGGACGAAAGCCTGATCAGTCTCGCAAGTTCGAAGCCGGCGGGCAGCATGAACATCCGCGAAACCAAGGATGGACAGTACCTCTACCTGGATCCCGCGACATTCGCCGCCGACTTTGCCGCTGACTTGCCGAAGGACGAAGCCGCTTTCCTGGCGAAATCGCAGGTCTTCGCATCGAAGGCTGCATTCACCGCCAAGATCGAGAACCCTGCGTGGAAAGCCAAAAAGAGCTGGGCCGTCGTTGCCAGTGACGATCGCTCCATCAATCCGGAACTCGAGCGCAGCATGGCAAAACGTGCAGGCAGCGATGTCACCGAAATCAAGGGAAGCCACGCCGTCTTCGCATCGCAGCCGGAAAAAGTGGCTGCCGTGATCGAGAAGGCGGCCAAGGACGCCGGCAAGTAGCAATAAGCCGGCGGGCGGCCCCTTTCCGGGGCCGCCCGCCGCTGCCTATGCGGGATCGTATCGGCTGACTTCGATGCCGGAGCCAACAGGCAGCAGAACGGATGTAATACCCGGCTTGGCACGAACGGCCTCGCCATAGCGTTTCACGTCTTCGTTTGCCGGCATGTACATATTATCGGCAACGATGATCGCGCCGGGATTGAGCTTTGGGTAGAAGGCCTCAAGGCAGGGGATGTAGAGATCCTTCCATAGGTCGAGGAGAACGAAGTCGACACCCGACGGCAGCGCGTTGATCATCTCGACGGCATCGCCGATCTTGAAATCGATATGCTCCGTGAGCCCCGCCTTTCCAGCCATTTCCCTGGCAAACTCGGTCTTGTAGGCATGCAGCTCCATGGAGATGAGCCTTCCGCCGCTGGCACGCGCCGCCTCAGCAAGCCAGATGCCGGAGTAGCCGAAGGACGTCCCGAGCTCGAGAATGGTCGGCGCTTTCAGGCTTCTCGCCAAGATATTGATGAAACGGCCGGTCTCGGGGCCGACGGCCCTTAGCCGTCGATCCTGCCCGCCATCGCGTCCGCCGGGCGGCATTTCCCGAGGCTTGCTCTGCTCTTCTCGGATGAGCTGATGATAGGCCTCAAGCACGGCTTCGATCTTCTGATCCATAACAAACTCCTCATCGAGTTATTCGCTCGCCTGCGCACGATTGACCGGGCGGCATCGTCAAGCGCGATGACCGTGGCCTGACCGCCACCTTGATCGGTCATCTCGATATAGTCTGCAATATATAGCGTTGAGCCTGTCTGAAATTTAATCTTTCCGTGGGGACCTGCCATCTGTTGCCTGTTCACGGATAAGATCGATCAAGGCACGGAGCCTAGCGGGCATCTGCCGTCGCTGCGCGAAGTAGAGGCTAAGCCCCGGATAGGGCGGGCTCCAATCTTCCAATACGGGAATCAACCGCCCCGCTGCAATATGGTCGACCATGGAAGGTTCACCAATATAGGCAAGCCCAGCCCCGTCTAGAACGGCCGTCAGCATAAGGTCCGATGCGTCGAGGGTCAGGCTGCCCGGCGCATCGATCAGCATGGTCTCCCCATGCCGTTCGAACTCCCAACGATAGAGCTTGCCGCTTGCCATACGAGCGCGAATGCAACGGTGCTGCAAAAGGTCGCCTGGAGTAAGTGGCTTTGGCCGATTGCTGAAATAGCCGGGCGATCCGACAACGAGCGAGCGGATGGTCGGCACGATCGGTATCGCCACCATATCCGTCGGGACAGCGTCGGCGAGACGCACACCCGCATCGAAGCCCTTGCCGATCACGTCGACCAGGGCGTTGTCGGTGACGATCTCGATCTCGACGTTGGGAAAGCGCCGCCCATATTCGAGGACAAGTGGCACCAAAAGCATACGCGCGGCGCCAGGCGCCATGTTCAATCGCAGCGTGCCGGAAACCGAGCCGGAGGACAGGCCTGCACTCTCGATGGCTCTGTCGATCGAGGCAAGCGCGGGGGCTATCTCCGCGACAAAACGCTCGCCTGCATCCGATAGCGTCACGCTGCGCGTCGTTCTATTGAAAATCCGGACAGATAGACGCTCCTCCAGCGTGACGACGGCATGGCTGAGCGCCGACGATGACATGCCGAGTTCGCGCGCAGCCGCCCGAAAACCGCCGTGGCGGGCGACAGCTGCAATAGCCTCAAGCTCGGCAAGACTTGCCTTCATTGCGCGATTTTCCTTATCAGCCTGTCCATCTTTGTCCTACTACAGCGATCAAATAGCGCAACTTACCTTTATCGGAAAGATGAAGGAGACGCGCATGCGCAAGATAGACACCATCTACATCAACGGTCGCTTTGTTCAGCCCCATGGCACGGAAGTAGCCCCCCTTTTCAACCCGACCACAGAAGAACAGATCGGCACGGTGCGCCTCGGAAACGAGCGGGACGTCGACGATGCCGTCAGCGCCGCCAAAACTGCGTTCGCGAGCCTGGCGCAAAGCTCAAAGGCGGATCGCCTTGCTATGCTGCACAGCTTGCATGACGCCGTTTCAGCCCGAGCGGCCGACCTCACGGATGCCATGCGTGAGGAATACGGTGCTCCTGCGTCCTTCATCGGCTTTTCCGTGCCCCATGCAGCAACGGCCTTTCTACATATGGCTGAGACGCTCAAGAGCTATGAGTTCCGACGCCGCATCGGCCATGCAGACGTGGAAATGAGACCCGCCGGCGTCGCCGCCGCCATTACGCCCTGGAACAGCAATTACGGCTTCATCTGCAGCAAGCTGGCGACAGCGATTGCCGCCGGCACGACCATGGTCATCAAACCCTCGGAAATGAGCGCGATCCAGACTCAACTCATCACCGAATGCCTGCACGCCGCAGGCCTGCCGGATGGCGTATTCAACATCGTCAACGGCTATGGCCATGTCGTCGGCGCTGCTCTTAGCGCCCATCGCGACATCGCGAAGATCAGTTTCACGGGTTCGACGGCCACCGGACGTGCCATCTTCCAGGCAGCCTCGATGACCATGAAGCGGGTAACGCTCGAACTTGGCGGCAAGAGCCCGAATATCATTCTGGATGATGCTGATCTTGATCTCGTAATCCCGCAGGTCCTGGCGGCGGGCTTTGCCAATAGCGGCCAGGCCTGCATTGCCGGCACCCGCATTCTCGTTCCCGAGAGCCGCCTGGATGAGGTCAATGAGCGGCTGACCATCGCGGTCTCGGCGATCAGGGTGGGCGACACCAGAGACCCGGCCGTCGGCATCGGTCCGATGGTCAGCCAGAAACAATGGGATCGGGTACAGTCCTATATTCATCTCGGCCAGCAGGAAGGCGCGGAGATGATCGTCGGTGGCGAAGGACGACCTGAAGGGCTTGATCGCGGCTGGTTCGTTCGCCCGACGGTCTTTTCCGGCGTCAACAACGATATGCGGATTGCGCGCGAAGAGATCTTCGGCCCCGTGCTTTGCGTCATCCCTTACCGCGATGAAGCCCACGCCGTCGAAATCGCAAACGACACGGTCTACGGATTGCAGGCCTATGTTTTCTCCGCCGATGTCGACAGGGCGAAGCGGATGGCTGAGCAGATCGAAGCGGGTCGGGTCGTCATCAACGGCGCACCACACGAGCCACTCGCGCCATTCGGTGGCTTCAAGCAATCCGGCCTGGGTCGGGAATTCGGCGAGTACGGCCTGGAATCGTTTCTTGAGCCCCGCGCTGTGTTGAGCTGATGGCAATGCCCTCGGAGAGCCGCGATGGCTTTCCGGGGTATCCCTTCAGTGCCCATTCCAGGCAATGGGCCGAGAAGCGAGACGTCATTCCGGCCAGGCAAACTTGTCTGGAGCAAAGCGCGGCGGACTATCCCGGCATTCAGGTTCTCGTTAGAATCATGCTCTATCTTTAGAATTATTCCAATCTAAGGAGAGCCAATGCCAGCCAGATCCGCCTATTCCGTTCCGCAACGCGTCCTTCACTGGCTTATGGCCATACTCATCTTCTTCAATCTTTTGTTTCCCGACGGCATGAATGCGTGGCGGCGCCTTATTCGCCACGGCCAGACGCCGACATCGGCCGATATCGCCAGCGCCAACATCCACGCCTATGCCGGGATCGCCATCCTGCTGCTGGCGATCCTGCGTCTCAGCTTGAGATTGACGTCCGAGGTCCCGACAGCGCCGGACGACCAACCCACATTCCTGCACTTTCTCGCCAGCGTGACGCATTTTCTGCTCTATGCGCTGATCTTCGCCATGCCATTATCAGGAATGGCAGCTTATTATCTTGGCATCGACACCGCGGCCTTCGTCCATGGCGGCCCGATCAAGTCCCTGCTGTGGTTCGTGCTCGTGGTGCATATTTTGGGCGCACTCGTTCAGCACTTCTATTTCAGGTCGGATGTGCTGCGGCGTATGACCATCGGCTAGACCGTGCACCAAAAGGCGGCTAAGCCGATTGGCGGCCGAAGTGCTTTTCGAACGAGAAAAGAGCGGTCGGCAGCGCGCTGCCGCCCTGAAGCGCCAGATCCGCGAGGATTTCGCCGACGACGCTGGTGAACTTGAACCCATGACCGGAGCAGGCCGAGGAAACCACGACATTTGGTTGCCCAGGTAGCGAGTCGATAAGAAAATCCTCGCTCGGCAGCATGGTGTAGCGGCACGTCGTCGCCCGGACGCGATAGGAGGCTGCATCCGGCAGGCGCTTATGGGCGAAGCTGTCGAGCAGATCGGTATCGGCCTCGTTGACCGGCGGGTTGGGAGCCTTCGGATCGATCGGCTCCCGAAAATGGGCGTGACGGCCAATCTTGACGCCATCGATGCCGATTGCCGGAAAGCCGAAGTAGGAACCTTCAGCACCTTCATCTCGCAGGAAGCAGGGCATGCGCTGTGGCTCGGCGACAAAGCCGTCCCTAGGCTGATACCAGGCAACCACCTGACGGATCGGCTGTGCATGTGCCTTCAACTGCGGCACAAGCTCGGCAATCCATGCACCGGTCGCGACGATCACCTTGCGCGCCCGATATCGCCCGGTCGTCGAAACGACCGTGACACCGGCATCATCGGGCTCGAGGGCAACGACGCGTTCACCGAAATGCAGGACAGCGCCGTCTTCGGCCGCAAGCTTCAGATAGCCCATGATCGCCGCTTCCGGACGCACATAGCCGCCCTGCGGATCGAGCAGTCCGATCTCGCCCTCTTCAAGTGCAAATGCCGGAAAGCGCCGCTTCATGGCGTCCCTGTCCAGGATCTCATGCGGCAATCCATGCATGTCGCAGGAAGCGCGCGTGCCGCTGACGATCTTGCTGTCGGGCGCGCCGATCTGCAGAACGCCGGTCACGGTCAAAATCTCGGCCCGCAGCCTTGCCTCGAGCGAGCGCCAGTTTTGATAGGCACGTTGCAGCAGAGGGACATAGGACGGATCTTCGAAATAGCCGAGGCGGATCAGGCGGCTGTCGCCATGTGAGGAGCTTAGTGCATGCGCCGGAAAATGCGCTTCGATGCCAATCGCCTTTGCGCCGCGGGCGGCAGCGGAAGACAAAGCAGCACTTCCCATCGCGCCAAGGCCGATGACAGCAACGTCAAACTCCACGGACATGTCAGGCTCCAGTTTCACTTTCAGCGGGCGGCGCGGTTTGCGCGATCATATCCCGCAGGCTCTCCATGT
>NZ_JAELTU010000745.1 GCF_016429015.1 Rhizobium sp. ASV20 | reverse complement strand
GCCGTTGACGGATCATCGCCCGTAATTGGTGATGGCGGCGAGGGAAACATGTCAGGATACTCGCCGAGGCTGATTTCGGACTGCGCCAAGGGTAGCTCGACGCGGAATTCGCATTCGGATTTGAACGCGGACCAGTAGAGGCTTTGCTCTAGACGCTTGGACTTGCGGCTGGTAGAGCTGATGCGTCTGGACGGCATATTGAGGGCTTCTTCAAAATCGCCTGTGATTCCATGTGCCATACGCAGGTGGACTTGAAAGAATATCGAGGCGTGCAGGAAATAGTGCCATGATGAAAGCGGCCGTAGAGTGTACATGAGGTATACTGTAGGAGATTGTGTTAGCATGGATAGTGTGAACACTAGTCATGATAGATTCTGCCTACCTCCTGCAAAAAAGTGGCAC
>NZ_JAELTU010000744.1 GCF_016429015.1 Rhizobium sp. ASV20 | reverse complement strand
CAATGGCCGAGGGCCTCTGGCGCGACTGGGTGCTCCATGAAAGTGTGCGCCGGTCGGGAATGACGGGTGCTTATTTACAAACGATATACAAAATGTTGCGTGATAATGAGGCCACTTGTAGTGGCAAGGTGCACTGCACCATGCGCCAGGGGCTGTGGGATGCAACGACTGCGGTCGAGTGGTTCAGGAACATTAGCGGGCAAGATCCGCTGTTTTGGCAGCCTGATCCTGCAGAATTATTGTTTTCAAGAGTGAAGCCTGAAGAGGTTGATAGATTCGTGCATGCGACTATTAGCATCATGTAATAGATACGCCCCCCTCAATTATACACGAAATGAACTAGTACGGTCCTCTGATATATAGTGCTTTAGTGAAGAGTTACTCAAATGAAGAAACCAACTC
>NZ_JAELTU010000743.1 GCF_016429015.1 Rhizobium sp. ASV20 | reverse complement strand
AACTCGCCCGTTTCGTCTGTTGGCTCGTCCCTCTCGTACCGCTCCGACAGCTCGTCGCCTTCGTCTGCCCTGTCCGGCTACAGCACCCCCAACTCGGACTGCAGCACTTGCACCTGCGAGCGCTACGGCATCACCCGCAAAGGCGAGCGCGTCAAGCTCGACTGCGGCGGTTCACGCTGTGGCTACGACGACGACAACTCGTCCATCTGCTCCAGCACCGTCAGCGAGGACGAGGCCGAGTATGAACCCGTCTCATGCTCCCGCGGCAACTCTCGCCGCAATGGCATCATTGTGTCGTGAGTAAATGGTTCAAAGCAGCCAGCGGGGGTTTGAGGGGATGTTGTCGTCGTCGGAGCAAATAAAGGGCCGGGGAACATGTTTCGGCTGTTCAATCCTTAACGC
>NZ_JAELTU010000742.1 GCF_016429015.1 Rhizobium sp. ASV20 | reverse complement strand
GAATGGAGGTTTGATTGGCTTGCAATGGTCTGCTTGTGTGCCCTCTCAAATCACCTCGATAGGGGCTCTAAACCAATCAATTTGGCCGCCAGCTTCAGCCGCTGGCGGTAAATGGCGGGGTAACCCTACCCCGTTTGAGCGCCCAGTCCACACACCATATCATGCCACGGTACTTTTTCACGTAACTGAGAGCTTCTGCCGCCATCGTTGTGCGCGAGGAGTGGCAACCGTGAATATCGGGCCTTACCAGGCGGCAAAATGCAAATGCGTTCGAAACGGCTTAGAGTCCAGGTCGGCAAGAAAACACAGAGTGGTCCCCTAGAGCACAGTGGGGTGGTTACCACTCAAAATGAAGGTACGGGCGGTTGGCGATACAAAATCGGAAGGCAGAGAGTTCTCACC
>NZ_JAELTU010000741.1 GCF_016429015.1 Rhizobium sp. ASV20 | reverse complement strand
ACCCAGTGGGGGTCTGGTGAACGGGAGACCTCCTCGAAAGCTTGAACCCTGTCACGCCCACGTAAACATGCCAAGCGAAATCCTGGCGGGAAGTCTAACCTGGCATGCTTACTGCCGTAAGTCAGAAGCGATTCGTGGCTTAATCCCGAGACAGCCAGTGCTGCGTGTAAGTCTGCCTCGTCACTCACAGCTGGTATGCGTTTCTGCGGCTCTCCCGGGCTGTAGCCTCGTTGGCTTTTGAACAGCCTAGCTAATCGCTCTACGTTTTTTGTGTTGGCCTGGTTTGAGGTGGAAAAGTCTAAGACATGAAGTTTAACCTCTGCCGTTCCAGCGTGCTTGAGGGCTTTCTCCGCATGTATGCGGCGAGAAACGGCCTGAAATCCACTCCTGGCCATGCTTGGAT
>NZ_JAELTU010000740.1 GCF_016429015.1 Rhizobium sp. ASV20 | reverse complement strand
AGCTTACAATACACTCGCAAGAGACAATTAACTGATTTAAAACTGGAATATGTCAAAAAATGGTTCAGTTGCAATGTAAATTGAACAAGCCGCGGGCGGCGTGTGATGATGCTATATATATGCCAAGTCTATACTGCCCTACTGCCGACTGCAAGTAGAGGCATTCAAATCCCCAATATATACACGGTTGAATCAAGTGAGCCGCTCGCTCTGTAAATGCATCGAAGAAGAATTGTTATATACCCGAGTTGCTTGTCGTTACCACGTAAAGCTTTCCTCGATAAAATCAATAACGCTGTGTCCCTGCACGCCTCGGACAGAAGCGCGAACATCATCAGCCAATCCACCCGGCCCACAGACGGACACAACCATGGCTCCAATTTGCTCCTGTACCTCCTTGACA
>NZ_JAELTU010000739.1 GCF_016429015.1 Rhizobium sp. ASV20 | reverse complement strand
CTCTACGTGTCTTCATTTTTCTTCGTTTTTACATGCTGTTTTCTTTCTTTTTTGGTTGTTGAAAAAGAGTCATCAATGCCTTCCTCATACCAAACTCTCTTTCTTATTCACCGTAGCCTCTTTGCTATAGCATCATCTAACCCTTACAATACATTCAGATTCAAACATGGGCAAATTCAAGTCCTGGATTCATGGCTCGCAAAGCACCTCCTCCCGCTCCGCTAGCGTCGACGAAAAAAAAGCCAATCGCCGTTCGATCAGTGGTTTTGCCTTCAAACCCAAGACAGGCGATGAATCTGTTTCAACCAAAGAAGAGAAAAGTGCCCCAGCGGCAGAGAGAAGATTGGGCGCCACCGGCGACTCTCGAATTCTTGAACTTGCCAAAATGATCACTGCTGAAGCC
>NZ_JAELTU010000738.1 GCF_016429015.1 Rhizobium sp. ASV20 | reverse complement strand
GCCACACACTAGCTTGGCAGAGCTCGGCCGAGGCAGCAGGGGGTTGTTTGGGAGTAATTGTTAGGGACATAAGCGAGCTGAATATGATTCATACTGTATTGGCAGATTATATTATATGAGCTGTACTGCATTGTATAATCGGTCAGGGCCGTCGTTTGTTGAAATATCCCGAGACCATGTGGTGTTGGCATGCTGCATATACGTCGTATATATGCCGTGTCAACCTAGTTTGGTATAGAAAAGAATGCCGGATAACATTTAATTCAAACGTCTCAAAATATAACAGTGAGAATAATAATATCTGGAATAGTATCGGAATAGTATCTGACAATGATTTATGACGCAATAAGTCGTTGTCACCAGCGCCAGCAAGATCGAACAAGGCACTCTAAATAGCTAAAAT
>NZ_JAELTU010000077.1 GCF_016429015.1 Rhizobium sp. ASV20 | reverse complement strand
GATCGGCGGCATGTACCGGGGCGACTTCAGGCGAAAGGCGACGCTGGCCGAATACGGCTTCCGCCTGCCCTCCTGCATGGACAACCGGCCGCTGCGCTTCGAGGAATGGGACGCCATGCGCCCGGACACGATCGCGGTGTCGGCGACGCCGGGCAGTTGGGAGATGGAGCAATCCGGCGGCGTCTTCGCCGAGCAGGTCATTCGCCCCACAGGCCTCATCGACCCGCCGGTCGAGGTCCGATCTGCCCGCACGCAGGTCGACGACGTGCTCGGCGAAATCCGTGAGACCGCCGCGAAGGGCTATCGCACCCTCTGCACCGTGCTGACCAAGCGCATGGCCGAGGATCTGACGGAATATCTGCACGAACAGGGCGTGCGCGTGCGCTACATGCACTCCGACATCGACACGCTGGAGCGCATCGAGATCATCCGCGATCTGCGTTTGGGCGCCTTCGACGTGCTCGTCGGCATCAACTTGCTGCGCGAAGGCCTCGATATTCCGGAATGCGGTTTCGTCGCCATCCTCGATGCCGACAAGGAAGGCTTCCTGCGATCGGAAACCTCGCTCATCCAGACCATCGGCCGCGCCGCCCGTAACGTCGACGGCAAGGTCATCCTCTACGCCGATAACGTCACCGGCTCGATGCAGCGTGCCATGGACGAAACCAGTCGCCGTCGCGAGAAGCAGATGGCCTATAATATCGAGCACGGCATCACGCCGGAATCGGTGAAGGCGAAGATTTCCGACATCCTCGATAGCGTCTACGAGAAGGACCATGTCCGCGCCGATATCGGCGGCGCTTCCGGCAAGGGCTTTGCCGATGGCGGCCATCTCGTCGGCAACAATCTGCAGGCCCATCTTAACGCGCTGGAAAAAGCCATGCGCGATGCCGCCGCCGACCTGGACTTCGAGAAGGCCGCGAGACTGCGTGATGAAATCAAGCGTCTCAAGGCGGTCGAGCTCGCCGCGATGGATGATCCTTTGGCGCGCGAGGAGGCGAAAAGCCTCGAAAGCCGCGCCGCATCAGGCAAGCGTGCGCCCCCGGCCCCAGAGCCGGAGGCATCCCGCTCTTATTTCGCCAAGCCGAACCTTGACGAAATGGGACCGGGCAGCGATGCCGGCACGCCGCTTTTCCGCAAGAACACGCTCGACGAGATGACTGTCGGTCGCACTGAGAAGCCCGTGGCCGGTAGAGTGCCTGACAAGCCGATCACTCGTGCCAAGCCCGGCGTCGGCTCCTACGAGGATCCGGTGGACGAAAAGCAGCGCAAGGGACGCACGAAAGGTAAGACGGGACGACCCGGACGATAATACTGATGTCGACTGGGGCTGCAGGTTTGCGACGGGACATGCCCGACGGTCCGACGATATCTTGCCGGCTCTAAGTCCGTATCTGCATATCGCCGTATAAAGTGACCCACGGATGAATGGAGACGCTCGGTCGCCTGCCGTATAGTGGGGAAGGGACGGAAACCATGGGAGAGAGACCGATGCCAGAGCCCCTCGTCGTCCGCCGGGAGACGCATGTTCCCGCACCGCCTGCCGCGATATTCGCCCTGCTGACCGATCCCGAAAAGATCCTGCGCTGGATGGGCACGGAAGCCAAGACAGAGCTGCAACCCGGCGGTATCTATCTTGTAAACGTCACCGGAACCCGCGTCGCACGCGGCTCGTTCCGCGAGGTCGTACCGGTCCACCGCCTTGCCTACAGCTTCGGCTGGGAAGGTAACGAAGACGTGCCTCCAGGATCGAGCCTGGTGGAAATCGACCTTATTGAGCAATCAGACGGAACGCTGGTTCGCCTCACCCATACCGGCCTGCCAACGGCAGAAGAATGTGATGGCCATGCCAAGGGCTGGGCTCACTATCTCGGTCGGTTGACGGACGTGGCGGTAGGGCGCGATCCAGGCCCGGATCCCTGGAGGACGGCTACCGACAGGGACTAACGATATCTTATACGCGAGCTATCCCCGGCCGAACGAATTGAAGGGCTGCGAATGTCATTCCCGAGCGACAATGACTTTCGAACCCGAAGTTCGCCTATCGTGCATCGCGTAGATCGTTGCGCAGCTGCGGATGACAGCCTGTAATCGCCATGGCATGATCGGGGCATGGATTTACCCGCACCCCTTGCCTGGCTGGTCGACGAAGCCGGCACGTCGCCGAATCCCGAACGCTTCCTGGCTGATTTGGGTGGAAATTTGCTGGCCTTCGGACTCCCTGTTGCCGGGGGCGCCCTGACGCTTGCCGCGCCGCATCCGATCATCACCCAACGCACCTGGCTCTGGCGCGCCGAAACCGGTGCGGTGATCGAAGCACTCGGCTTCGCGGGCACGGCGCTCGGACAAGCTGGCCGCGACTGGCTGGGCGAACTCGGCCCGATGTGCGAAGAAACGATCGGGATTGCGCCCGACACCTCCGTTCTCGCCTGGGCAGGCAATCGGCCCTTCACCTCCATTGAGACGGATAGCCTGCGTCAGATCGCGCGCTTTGCCGCGGCATCCCTGGCGGGCTTGACTGCGCGAGCGGCGCTTTCGGCCTTGCTCGAGGCATATCTCGGCCGCAGAAGCGCCGCGAGAGTGCGAGCGGGGGCACTCAGCCGCAGTACCGGCGAGACCATTCGCGCCGCGCTGCTCTGTGCCGACCTCAGGGATTTCACCGCCCTCTCCGAAGTGACGGAGCCGACAGCCATGATATCGGCCCTCGATGCATGGTTCGATCGTGTCGCTGGCGCAGTGCATGCCTTCGGCGGCGAAGTACTGAAATTCATCGGCGATGGTGTCTTGGCGATCTTTCCGGTGACCGGAACGTCGGCTGAAGCCTGCGAGGCGGCAGTTCGCGCCGCTACCGCCATTCGCGCCGGCATGAAGCATCTCGACGCAACACGGGCGAACCACGGCTTGCCGCCGCTCCCTTTCGGTGCCGCGCTGCATTTCGGCGATATGCTCTGGGGCAATGTCGGCGCTGCCGACCGCCTGGATTTCACCGCTATCGGCCCCGCCGTGAACCTCGTCAGCCGCCTGGAAAGCCTCTGCAAACCGCTCGGCTGCAACGTGCTGATCTCGGGCGCGGTCGCGGCGCAAACGAGTATGCCATTAGCTTCTTTGGGGAAACACGAATTGCGTGGGATTATCGAGCCATGCGAGGTCTTTACCCTGGCGGAGGCAGACCCCGAACACGAGCGCTAGCTCACACGCACGAATATGCGGTCAGCCCTGTATCGAGTGTGCCGCTATCTCAGCGTCAACGGTGGCCCTGAAATGGGAAGCGCTTCCCGTCAACCAAAACTCCTCCCTGGTCGTCGCGAGGAAGTCCGCAAAGAGTTTGCAGGCTTCCAACCTCCGAACGCCGCCGGCGATCTCTATCGACCGCGAAAGGTGGCGAGGAGGAGCGTTTTCGAACCGCGCATGCGCACATCCGCCATACGTATCATCCATCGCGAACACGAGTCGCGTTATCGGCAGGTGCAGCATCGTGCCGAAGCACATGATGCATGGCTCGAGCGTCGTGTAGAGCGTTAGAGCGCTTCATGTTTTGACAGAAGCGTATCCGGCGTTCTGGAAGTAATTGGCGCACTCGTGTTGCTTGATTGTGGTGACAAGGTATCCGAGATGGCGCCATGTGTCTTCGGTGGTTCTCTTCTGAGCCTGGCGCATCCAGTGTTTGATCTTGGCGAAGACCTGCTCGATCGGATTGAGGTCGGGCGAGTATTTCGGCAAGAACCATAGCCTTGCGCCGGCCGCTTTGATGGCGTCGCGGATGGCCTTGGATTTATGGCTGCCGAGATTGTCGAGGACGACGATGTCGCCGGCCTTGAGTGTGGGGATCAATTGTTGGCTGACATAGGCGCAAAAGCATTCACCGTTGATGGGACCATCGAAGACGCATGGTGCGGTGAGCCGATCGCAGCGCAGAGCGCCGAGGAAGGTCAATGTGTGCCAGCGGCCGTGCGGAGCAAAGCCATGTAGCCTTTTGCCTTTCGGCCCCCAGCCCCGCAGCGGCGCCATGTTGGTCCGGATCCAGGTTTCGTCGATAAAAACCAGACGACGCGGCTCGAAACGACCTTGCCAGGCTTTCCAGCGTGCTCTGCGCCTGGCAATGTCGGCACGGCCCTGTTCAAGGGCAAACAACGTTTTTTTAAAAGCTCAGACCTTCGCGGCGCATGAATTGCCAGATGGCATTGTGAGATATCGTCACGCCGCGGGCAGCCAGTTCGTCCTTCAGCCGATGCAGTGTCAGGTGCGACGTCTGCTCGATCCGCTCGATGATGAAGGCGCGGTGCGGCTCCAGGACACGCCGGCGATGGCCGCCCATCTTGCCGGGGATTACGCTGCCTGTCGCACGATAGCGTTGCGACCACTTCACGACAGAGGAAACCGCAATATCGAACCGTTCGGCGACAACACGGCAGCTCTGCCCGGTCTCAACTGCCGCGACAACTCGCTCTCGAAGATCATTGGAATACGGTCGTGTCATGGATGCTGGCCTCCAATCCCAGTATCCATCTTGAATCATATTTCAACTGATTTGGGAATCTGGAGCCGATTCTGACAAGCAATGAACCGCTCTAGATCGTCAGCCCTTGAGAAAGTATAGTCGCCTTTAAATACCTGATGAAAGAGGTTCATCTCAGCGTGGGTCAGATGATTCGACAACATAGTTTTGTGGGAGCGCCCTAAAATCTCGTTTCCAGCCGACAAAACCGCACCGACTGGAAATATGCCCTTCTCCAACGCTATGCGAGCCTCAGCCAACGCAAGCCCCATCATGTCTTCATCGATCAATTCAACCATGCGACAATCGCAGCCCCTCATTTCAGGTTGTATCATGGCAACATAGCGACTTTTGCTACAGTAATATGACAACATCCGGCACACACGGAATCGAACTTGGCACGCTATCGAGATCAGCAAGAGCTTATCGAAACAGCTCCGCTTGAGTGGTTCGACCCGTCATCTAAACTGGCCGACGCTCTCCAACCCCTTGAAATCCCCACCCTATCCCACCCGTTTCCCCACCCTGCCCTAATATTGCCCCTTGCCTTTTTCCACAAACCCTGTCACCCATACGCATGCTCGGGCATTTGCATGCCGGTGACTGGACTGATTTGGTGATCCGCTGACGGCAGGCAGTGGTGGGGTTTCGGACCCGCGCAGACGTTCTTTCCCCGTACGTGACTTCTCGACTGGCTTTCGCATGGCGCGGAGGCAAAGCCGTCCGGGTTTCCCGGACTAACTAAGACTGATGGGTAAAGGACTATCCCCCATGGCCACCAAGGGCACCGTAAAATTTTTTAACCAGGACAAGGGTTTTGGTTTCATCACCCCGGAAGGCGGCGCTAAGGACGTTTTCGTCCACATCTCCGCTCTCCAGGCTTCTGGCATCCAGTCGCTGCGCGAAGGCCAGCAGGTCACTTTCGACACCGAGCCGGATCGCATGGGCAAGGGCCCGAAGGCTGTCAACATCCAGGCTAACTAAGCCCTTGATGACTGCCTGAAAAGGTTTCGAACGGCGCGGTGCAAACCGCGCCGTTTTTCTTTGCCTCTATGCTGCTTGTCTCGAGCAGCCAAGGCCGGCCACGACATCCATAGACGGCTCAGGAGAGTGGCGCGACGAAGCAAGCCGAAGCCAAGCTCGGCCGAGATCGGAACGAGGAAATCAGCCTCATGGCAACGAGGGTCGTTTCCCCCGAACACCGATCGAAATCATTCAGGCGCTCGCGCGCTCGCCCTCACCGGCAAAGTCCACGGCAGCAAAGGCTGCCGCGATCACTTCCGGCCCCGCGCCTTGCTTGTTGGCGTCGGTGGAGAGGATCTGGCGGTAGCGGCGCGAACCGGGCAAGCCGCTGAACAGGCCAACCATGTGCCGCGCAATGTGCTGCAGACGTCCGCCATCGGCGATGTGACGTTCGGTATAGGCCATCATCCGGTCGCGCAGAGCGTTCCAATCGGCCTCGACGGCCGGTTCGCCGTAGAAGCGATGATCGACATCGGCGAGAATTGCGGCATTCTGGTAGGCGGCGCGGCCAAGCATGACACCGTCGACTTGGGCGAGATGCGCCTCGGCCTGATCCAGTGTTTGGATGCCGCCGTTGATGCCGATAAAGACATCAGGCCAGCGCTGCTTCATGCGATAGACGATCTCATAGTCCAGCGGCGGTATCTCCCGGTTCTCCTTCGGCGACAGGCCTTTCAGCCAAGCCTTGCGTGCGTGGATCCAGATTGCGTCCGCACCGGCGTCGAGCACGCGCGTCATCAACTCTGGAAGCGCCTCCTCCGGCTCCTGCTCGTCGACGCCGATACGACACTTCACCGTCACCGGCGCCTTCGATATCGCTTTCATCGCCGCAATGCAGGAGGCCACCGTCTCCGGCGTCAGCATCAGGCAGGCGCCGAACGTGCCGGATTGCACGCGATCCGAAGGACAGCCGACATTGAGGTTGATCTCATCATAACCATAGGCTTCGGCAATCCGCAGCGCCTCGGTCAGCTTGGCCGGATCCGAACCGCCCAGTTGAAGCGCAACGGGATGCTCGACCGCATCGTGACCCAGCAACCGATCGCGCGGCCCATGGATGATCGCGTCGGCCACAACCATTTCCGTATAGAGCAACGCATGCCGGGCGATCTGCCGATGCAGATATCTGCAGTGGCGATCAGTCCAGTCGATCATGGGGGCCACGGCAAAAATCTTGCGGCCGTTTTTCAGTGCGTCGCTATACATGGGATACCTTTCTGCCCCGCGCTCTACACCAAAACCTTTGCGAAGGCCAGTTTTCCCGGCGGTAACAATGATGCTAGGCTGCCGCACGGAGTCGGATGGCATATGCCGTTCCGAGATCAATGAAAGTTTTGAAAGCCCCCATGAACGCCGTGCCCAAGACAGTTATTCCGCTTCCCGCCCCAGTCCTCCTGCCGATCGAAGGACAAACCGAGCATTTCCCCGTGCGCCGCGTCTATTGCGTCGGCCGCAACTACGCCGACCACGCGATCGAAATGGGACATGACCCCAGCCGAGAACCTCCCTTCTTCTTCCAGAAAAACCCTGACAATCTGCTTGTATCGGGTGTTTTCCCCTACCCGGCGCTGTCATCGGACGTGCATCACGAAGTAGAGCTGGTGGTGGCGCTTCGCAGCGGCGGCAGTGATATTCCGGTGGAGCAGGCGCTTGATTGCGTCTATGGCTACGGCGTCGGCATCGACTTCACCCGTCGCGACCTGCAGGGCGAAGCCAAGAAACTCGGTCGCCCCTGGGAGATTGGCAAGGCGTTCGATCACTCGGCGCCCGTTTCCGCGCTGGTGCCGGCCACCCGCGTCGGCCATCCCGACAAGGGCGGCATCTGGCTGATGCGCAATGGCGAGGGCGCACAGCGAGGCGACCTTTCGCAAATGATCTGGAAAGTGCCCGAAGTCATTGCCGAACTCTCGAAGCTCTTCACGCTCGCACCGGGCGACATCATCATGACCGGCACGCCAGCAGGCGTCGGCCCTGTCTCGCGTGGCGACCGGATCAGCTGCGCCGTCGACGGCGTCGCGACACTGACCTTGAATGTAATCTGATCGAGGAGGATCGATATGCCGCTTTACGCCCTCGCCGGCATGACGCCGAAAACGCCAGGTCCGGGCCGATACTGGATCGCGCCGGACGCCAGCGTGATCGGAAAGGTCGAAATCGGCGAGGATGTCGGCATCTGGTTCGGCTCGGTGCTGCGTGGCGACAACGAACCGATCATCATCGGCAAGGGCACGAACATCCAGGAAGGCACGATGGTGCATACGGATCCGGCTTTCGCCGCGATCATCGGCGAAGGCTGCACCATCGGGCATCATGCCATTATCCATGGCTGCACGATCGGCAACAACTCTCTAGTCGGCATGGGCGCCACCATCCTGAATGGCGCCAAGATCGGTAATAACTGCCTCGTCGGCGCCAATGCGCTTGTCACGGAAGGCAAGGAGTTTCCGGACGGTTCTCTGATCGTCGGCGCACCGGCCAAAGCGATCCGCACATTGGACGAGGCTGCTATCGAGGGCCTTCGCCGCTCGGCCCGCAATTACGTCGCCAACTGGCAACGCTTCGCACGCGATCTTAAAAGATTAGATTAGAAAATAATAATAAACGACTGACGGAGCAGCGAATAAGACTCCGTCAGAAGCTCACGCTGCGCAGTTGGCGCAATGGCCACGGATCTCGATCGTCGACTTTTCCGCCTTGAATTTCTGCGATTTCAGCCAGTCCATCAGGCGATGATCCACTTCATGATCGTGGAACTCGATCACCTGGCCGCAGCTTTCGCAAATGGCGAATGCAACGAGCCCATGACTATGGCAATCCTCATGCGGATGCGCGCAGGCGACGAAGGAATTGATACTTTCGAGCCGGTGCACGACGCCATATTCCAGCAGCTTGTCCAGTGCTCGGTAAACCTGCAGCGGCGCTCGAAAACCCTGGTCACGCAGCTTGTCGAGAATGGTGTAAGCGCTGAGCGGCGCTTCCGCCTTGGTCAGAACATCGAAGACAAGAGACTGGTTCTTGGTGAGCATCGGAGTGGTCATGATGACTGTCCTCTCTGTTGCGCCGCTGGCGTGCCGGCCCTGCGAACGAGGGGCAGCAGACTGACGATGAATAGGATAAGTGCCGCGACCACGATCGACGGGCCAGATGGCGTGTCGTAGCGCAGCGATCCGAACAACCCGCCGACGACGGCAATTGCGCCGAGCAACGAGGCGAAAATCGCCATCATTTCAGGCGTCCCGGCAAAGCGGCGCGCCGTGGCGGCGGGAATGATCAGCAATGCCGTGATCAGCAGAATGCCGACAATCTTCATGGCAATCGCGATCACCACGGCCATCAGCAGCATGAAGAACAGCTTGGCGCGCTCCGGCCGCAGCCCTTCAGCTTCGGCCAATTCGGGATTGACGGTCGATGCCAGCAACGGCCGCCAGAACCAGGCGATTGCCGCCAGCACAAAAATGCCGCCGCCCCAGATCACTGCGATATCGGACTGGCTGACGGCCAGAATGTCGCCGAAGAGGAAGGCGATGAGATCGATCCTCACCCAGCTCATGAAGGCGACGATAACCAACCCAATCGCCAGCGTCGCATGCGAGAGAATGCCGAGCAGCGCATCCGCAGACAGTGCCTGCCGCCGCTGCAGAAAAAGCAGCAGGATCGAAACCAGCGCCGCAACCGCAAAGACGGACAGTGTCAGGTTCAGCTGGAACAGCAAAGACAAGGCCACGCCAAGGAGCGCCGAATGCGAGATCGTATCGCCGAAATAGGCCATGCGCCGCCAGATGATGAAGCAACCAAGCGGCCCAGTCGTCAACGCCAATCCGACACCGGCAAAAATGGCGCGCAGGAAGAAATCGTCAAACATGGCGCTCTCCCTCGGCGTGACCATGCCCGTGATGATGCTCATGGTCATCGCGATCATGATGATGGTCGCCGTGCCCATGATGGTGATGGCCATCTTCGGCATGGCAATGATCGGTGATCGAACCGTCTTCATGCTGCACGCGACCGTCGGGCAGATGTGTATGATCGTGATGATGGCTGTAGATCGCCAGCGACTGTGCCGCCCGCGTACCAAACAGCTTTACATATTCGGGGCTCTGGCTGACCGCCTGCGGCGTCCCTCTGCAGCAGACATGGCCATTCAGGCAAACGACGGTATCGGTTGCGGCCATGACGACATGAAGATCGTGCGAAATCAGCAGAATACCGCAACCTTGCGAGTTGCGAATGGACTTGATGAGGTCGTAAAGTGCGATCTCGCCGTTAAAATCGACCCCCTGTACCGGCTCATCCAGCACCAGAAGGTCGGGTTTGCGGGCAATGGCGCGCGCCAACAACGCCCGCTGGAACTCGCCGCCGGAAAGATGCTGCACTTCAGCCTTGGCAAGGTGAGCAATGCCGACCGCCTCCAACGCAGCGACAAGCTCCTGCCCCGAGAGAGGCCCTGTAAGAGTCATCAGGCGCTGTACGGTGAGCGGCAAGGTCCAGTCGACGGCCAGCTTCTGCGGTACATAACCGACCTTCAGATCGGCGATGCGATCGACGCGGCCCTCATCCGGCTTCAACACGCCGATGGCCGTCTTTGCGCTGGTGGATTTGCCGGAACCGTTCGGCCCGATCAGGGTAACGATCTCGCCGCGGCTCACGGAAAAATCCACACCTCGCACCAGCCAACGGCCGCTGCGGCGGACGCCGACATCATGGAGCGACACAAGGGGTCGGCTCTTGCTGTCGATGGGAGAAAGCATGAAATTTCCAATTGCACTATTGCGCCATGCTATTGCACACGTTATAGCATAACGCAATTGATGTAATAACATTACATACCCATTCAAGGGCTTTATTCGCATGAACGCAGCAAAAGCTTTCCTTCCTTTCTCCGCAACCGTCCTGCTTGCAGGCTTGCTCATCGGCACTGCCGCAACCGCAGCAGATGCCCCGAAGGTGGTCGTTTCCATCAAGCCGATCCACTCGCTCGTCGCCGCCGTCATGCAGGGCGTCGGCACGCCGGACCTCATCGTCGACGGCGCGGCTTCGCCACATACTTATGCGCTCAAGCCTTCGAATGCCCGCAGCCTCCAGCAGGCACAGGTGGTTTTCTGGGTTGGCCCAGGCATGGAAGCCTTCTTGCAGAAGCCGCTCTCTTCGCTCGGTTCCAACGCGACCATCGTCGAGCTTGACCAGGCGCCCGGCATCGCCAAGCTCAAGTTCCGTGAAGGCGGCGCCTTCGAGGCGCATGACGATGGTGATGGCGACGAGGCCACCGCTGGAGACAACCATGCACACGACCATGGCGATCACGGTCATGATCACGGAGAGTTCGACACTCATCTCTGGCTCGACCCGCACAACGCCAAGGCGATGGTCGCCGAGATCACCACATCGCTGGTCGCCGCCGATCCGGCGAATGCACTGACTTATGAAACAAACCAGAAGACGTTGAATGACAAGCTCGACGCGCTGGATGCAGAAATCGCCGCGACGGTCGCACCGGTGAAGAATAAGCCCTTCATCGTCTTCCACGACGCCTATCAATATTTCGAGCATCGCTACGGCGTACGCGTCTCCGGCTCGATCACTGTCAGCCCGGAAACCATTCCAGGTGCGCAGCGCGTCGCCGAAATCCACAGCAAAGTGGCTGATCTCGGCGCAACCTGCGTTTTTGCCGAGCCGCAATTCGAACCGAAGCTGGTCAATGTGGTGCTGGAAGGTACTTCCGCCAAATCAGGCGTCCTTGATCCCGAAGCTGCTACCTTGCCGCAAGGGCCGGACCTGTATTTCGACCTGATGCGCGGCATTGCAGGCTCGCTGAAAAACTGCCTCGCAGCGCAAGGCTGAAGCTCACCGAAAGAAGCGAGCCCGATGCTCGCTTTTTTCAGAATTAGATATGTAATGATATTACATTACAAAGAGGTTGATATGAATAAGAAGCTCCCGGTCACCGTCCTCTCCGGTTTCCTTGGCGCCGGCAAGACCACGCTGCTCAATCACATTCTCAACAATCGCGAGGGTCTGCGCGTCGCCGTGATCGTTAACGACATGAGCGAAGTCAATATCGACGCGGCATTGGTGCGTGACGGCGGTGCCAACCTCTCGCGCACGGAAGAGCAACTCGTCGAAATGACCAATGGCTGCATCTGTTGCACCCTGCGCGACGACCTGCTGAAGGAAGTACGGCAGCTCGCCGAGCAGGATCGTTTCGACTACTTGCTGATCGAATCCACAGGGATCGCCGAACCCCTGCCCGTCGCCACCACTTTTGAGTTTCGCGACGAAGATGGCAGCAGCCTTTCCGATGTCGCCCAGCTCGATACGATGGTCACCGTCGTCGATGCAGCCAATCTTCTCGCCGACTACGGATCGACGGACTTCCTTGCCGATCGCGGCGAGACGGCAGGCGACGGCGACAACCGCACGATCGTCGACCTTTTGGTCGAACAGATCGAGTTCGCCGATGTCGTCATTCTCAACAAGGTCGGTTCCGCGACATCAGAGCAGCGCGATGCGGCGCGCAAGATTATCGTCGGCCTCAATCCCGATGCACGCCTGATCGAAGCCGAGTTCGGTGCGGTGGAACCGGCCGAAGTACTCGGCACCGGCCGCTTCGATATCGACCGCGCCGAGACGCATCCGCTCTGGTACAAGGAATTGCACGGCTTCAAGGATCACATTCCCGAAACCGAGGAATACGGCATCCGTTCCTTCGTCTATCGCGCGAAGAAGCCATTCGATCCCATGAAATTTCAGGCATTTCTCAACAAACCCTGGCCTGGTGTCGTCCGCGCCAAGGGCTTCTTCTGGCTTGCGACCCGCCCTTACTACGTGGGTGAGATGAGCCAGGCTGGTGCACTGGTTCGCACCGGGAAGATGGGCCTGTGGTGGGCGGCCGTGCCGCAGGACCAGTGGCCACGCGATCCTTCGTTCAAGCAGGCTCTCTCGTCCTATCTCGATCCGGTCTGGGGCGATCGCCGTCAGGAGCTTGTATTCATCGGTGCCGATCCGATGAACGAGCGGCAGATCGTTGCCGAGCTGGATTCGTGCCTCATCAAGGCGGATCGCTTTACGCCCGAGCGCTGGCGCAACCTGCCGGATCCCTTTGCAAGTTGGAGCCTGCCTGCGGCATGAAAAAACCGAAGATAATCAGGTTTCGCTGCTACTGCGTGGAGTGCGGCCCTGACGACAGGCCAAAAGACAAGGTTCTGCAACGCGCTGCAGCAGACTCGGATCAAGACGTTGACCCGCAAAACCTGTCGAATCCGCCGGTGGCGGCGGATTCGATCGAACGAATGCTGTTCGGGGCCTGAACGCTTGTTCAGGCCACCAGCATGTTGGCCGGCACGACGCTGACTTCATGCACGACAAGCAATGCGCCGATCACCTGCGATCTCGTGCGCAATGGCGTCATGCTGCAATGAAAGACCTTGCCGGGCTCGACCTGACGATAGGACGGATAAAGGCATTCGACCTTTTCGCCGGCAAAGCAGGCATCGAGCTTCACCTTGACGCTATTCTCAAAATAGTCGGAGCCGACAAAATCGGCGATATGACGGCCGACGAGCTCCATCTGCTTCGATTTCAGAAATTCCGAATTCGCCGCATTGCTGTAGAGATAGCGGTAGTCGCGTGTGATAACGGCAACGCGATCCGGCAGACTGTCGAGGATGACATCGTTCAAAACGCTGCCCTCGTCGAAGCCGAAGAGATCGTCTCGTTCTTCCCTGTCGGTCGAGAATGCCATCAAGACATCCGCCGCAGATTCATTTGCACCGCCAAAATAGCGATCGATCAGTACAGACAGCGATGACGAATTACGCACGACTCGTGACCGGTCATCCGACTCTTCTCGGATGAGATTGTTCAGGAATTGCAGCTGCATGTAAATTTCAAGCAGACTCGTGGCTTTATAGGCCAAAATAGCTGCAATAAGCGGCTCCAACTCGCTATCTAGCGAATCTACCAGCTCGTCGTCGCCAAGTTTTATCGCACGCTGAATCTGACTGCATTTCATGGAAAACGCATGAAAGAGTGCCAGCAAATTGCCCTCCTGTCCTTGACCATTGTCAAACACCGAGGCCTCGTTTCCCGGCGTTGTCATGCCCAAGGATATTCAGTTTGGTGTCCGCATTCTCACCAAACTTTCTATCATGTGAATTAACATGACTTACCGGGCGTTTCAATCCAGGTGAATCGAACTTGTCCGCAAAGCGGAGCTTTCTGAAACGAAAGACTTACCAAAGGCAAGGATTGTGCCGAAACCAGGCAGGATACTCCGCCACGACGTTGGATGAAGCCATAACAGCGGGCAACGACGTCTCCGCGTTTCACTAAGTCGCGAAAGCGCTCAATCTTGTTGTTCTCTTGCCCATTCCAGAAGGAAGAGCGCTTCGCACTTTTCCTGGAAAGGCTCTAAAACACCGCGTCCTTGATGTTCCAACGATCATGATACCAGAGCCATTGTTCGGGATGCTCCCTCACCCAGCCCTCGACCTTGTCGTTCAGCATTTGCGCGGTGGCGGTCAAATCCAGATTGCCCTGCTCGGTGTACGGCAATTCCAGCTTTGGCTCGATCTCAAGCCTGTAGCGATTGTCGGGCAGGCGAACACAGCGAGCCGGATAGACCTCGCAATTGAACTGGCGCACCAACTTCGGCAGCAGCGGATTGGTCTTGACGTCGCGGCCGAAGAACAAGGTCTTCAAACCCTTGCGAAATTTCTGATCCACCAGCACACCAACGCCGCGCCCGGCTTCCAACTCGCGTGCCAGACTGAACGACGAGCCTGCATGTGACGGAACGAGCTTTCCCATGCGCTTTGCGCGGAAATCGAAAACCTTCTCAGCCACATAGGGATTGTTTGGCGGACGAAAGAGAACCGTGACCGTCAGGCCGAAAGCAGCCCCCGCGACGGGCAGTAGCTCGAAATTGCCGGTATGGCCGGTGAAGACGATGAAGGGACGCGGATTGTCTCTTAGATCGAGAAAGATCGGAATTCCCGAGACTTCGACACGGCCCGGCCTGTCGCTATGGGGATCGAAATCGAACAGCCGATCAAGAAAGACGTACTCGGCCGCGAGCCGCCCCATATTGCCCCAGCTGGAAAGCGCGATCTCCTCGATCTCCGCATCGCTCTTTTCTGGAAAGGCGTTGCGCAGATTTGTCAGCATCAATTTGTGACGGCGCAGGCGCGGCCCGATCTTGCGGGTCAGCCAGTCAGCAAATCTGATACCGCCGTCGGCCGGAAACAGTTTCAAAAAATTCAGGAAACCGAAAATGACCTGCGCCACCAGCCATTGCCGGAAATTTCGAAGCGCAAGGACGATCCGGGTAATGAAGAGCTTCACGCGGCTCAATCCATCTTCAGGATAATCTTGCCGAAAATCTGACGCGATTCCATCCGCTCCAGCGCCCGGTCGATATCGCTGAAGCTCACTTCGGTATCGATGACCGGATGAACGATCCCCCGCGCCATCTTCTGCATGGCGTTGGCCATGTTTTCCATGCGGCAACCAAAGGAACCGAGAAGCTTCAACTGCTGCTGGAACAGCATCATCAAGTTCATTTCCGTTGAAACGCCCGATGTCGAGCCGCACGTGACGAGGCGGCCGCCACGCTTCATGCAAAGCATCGAACCTGCCCAGGTATCCTTGCCGACGTGTTCGAAAACCACGTCGACGCCTTTCTTCTTCGTCAGCTTGCGCACAACGCCCTCGAAACGATCGGTGCGATAGTTGATGACGTGATCGGCGCCCAAGGCTTTTGCCTTCTCGATCTTGTCGTCGGAACCGACCGTGGTGATGACGGTGCAGCCGATCTTCTTGGCAAGCTGGATGGCGGCAGTGCCAATGCCCGAACCGCCTGCATGAACGAGGATCGTCTCGCCTGGCTCCAGCTTGGCATTGTCGAACAGCATGTGCTCAACCGTCCCGAACGTCACCGGCGCAAGTGCCGCACCGATCGCATCGACGCCGGGAGGCGCCGGAACGAGCAGACGAGCCGGAAGATTGACCTTCTCCTGCGCGAAGCCATCGAGATGGAAGCCATGCACGCCGCCGACATGTTCGCAGAGATTGTCGCGACCTTCGCGGCAGTGGCGGCAGAGACCGCAGGTCCGAGCGCCATAGATCGACACCAGTTGGCCCGGAAGCACGTTGGCGACGCCCGGCCCGATCGCCTCGACCACGCCGGCAGCTTCGGCACCGATGACGAGCGGCATCTTGCGCTTGGCAAACGCCATGCCACGCCAGCCCCATACGTCGATGTGGTTGAGGGCGACGGCCTTGACGCGCAACGTCACCTCGCCTGCGCCAGGCGCTTCCGGCTCCGGCAGATCGGTGATCTCTAGTTTGCGGTCGTCGATCAGTTGCAAAGCACGCATGGCAAAGTCCTTCGCCCCTTGGGCGCAGTTATCATCTAGTATTCGAAAGCCCGATTAAGCCGGTTCAAGCGCCATGACAAGGCTGGCGTTCTGTCCACCGAACCCGAAAGAGTTCGAAAGAACCGCATTCACCTGCTTTTCACGCTTCTTGTTCGGCACCACGTCGAGGTCTATCGACGGATCGGGGTTATTGTAGTTGATGGTCGGCGGCAGCGTGCCCGTCAGCATGGTCTGCAGCGAGAACACCGCCTCGACGGCACCCGCCGCCGTCAACGTATGGCCAATCATCGACTTGTTGGACGACACGGGAATGCTCGGCAGCCGATCGCCGAAAACCGCAGACATGGAACCATATTCCATCTTGTCGTTCTCCGGCGTCGATGTGCCGTGAGCATTGATGTAGCCGATATCGCTCTCATCCATGCCGGCATCCGCCAGCGCCGCGCGGATCGTGGCGATCGCCGGTCCGCCGTCCGGCGAAGAACGGGTGCGATGGAAGGAATCGGCCTTGTCGCCGGCGCCCTTCATGATTCCGAGGATCTTGGCGCCGCGCGCAACAGCTGCCTCCAGGGACTCCAGCACCAGCGTTGCCGCGCCTTCCGCGATGACGAAACCGTCGCGATCCTTGCTGAACGGCTTGGAAGCCTTGGTCGGCGGGTCATTCTGTGTCGAAAGAGCAGACAGCAGCGAGAAGCGGATCAGCGCCTCGGCGCTCAGCGAGCCGTCCGTCGCAACCACCAACGCGCGCGTCGTGCGCCCCTGACGGATCGCTTCGATACCGAGCTGAATGGCGGTTACGCCCGATGCACAAGCGGTCGACAACGTCACCGGCAAGCCCCGCGTGCCGAAACGATCTGCAAGACGCTCGGAAATGGCGCCGAAGAGCGCTGCTTCATGGAAGACCGGATCCGGGCGCTGACGCATGGCGGCCAGGAAGCGCTCATAGGCATCCCCTTCGTGATCGGCCGGCGGCGAGCGATCAGCAAGGGCGAAACGCGCACTCCACTCCGGCTCGATCGGCGGCGCGGCGAGAAACAGCGGCGCATTGAAATCACCCGAGATGCCGGCCTGAGCCAGAGCTTCGATCGTCGTTTCGCGCGCGAACGCATAGGAGCGTTCGACTGCATTCGGAGCCGGGATATCGATAAAATCCACGGTGCCGGCGATGCGCGTCGACAGACCATCGGTCGGGAAGCGCGTGATATTGTGAATACCGGAAACGCCCGAGGAAAGCGCGTTCCAATTGTCTTCTAGACCCTGACCGAGCGAGGTGATGATCCCCATGCCGGTAACGGCGACGATCGGGCGTCCGAGATGGTCCTTATAGGCAGATGCGGTCATGATGTTGGTCCTCACGCTTCAGCTGATAGTACGGCGATGCCTTCGCCGCGTACATGGCCAACAGTCGTTACAACAGCATTACGTGTACCGGCCGCCATCGGCTTTTCATGCGCGTCATCGAATGGCGGCACCTTGGCCTGATTGGCCACGGCCAGCGCTGCAAAAGCGATCCCGAGCGGAAACTGAGCTTCCAGCCCATGGCCGGAAATGCCGGAATAGGCCCGAATGGGCGAGTTCGGAATCTGCGCCTCAAGCACCGCTTTCTCGCGCCTGGCAAGATCGTGGATCGCCGTCGTGCCGGAAAAGACGATGCTGGCCTCGCCGTCCGCTTGCTTGGCAGGCTCCAGCATGCGCTCCAGACGCGCTTCGAACTTGCCCTCATCGCGGCGGCCGCGGTCACCCTCGACCGAATCGATGGTTGCATAGATGCGGGCGCCTCGACCCTCTGCATGGGCACGAGATTCGAGCACCAGGAAGGCGCTTACCGACCCCATGATCATGCCGCCGCCGTCTTCCGGCTTGCGCGACCAGAGGGGATGCCACTCGCCGATCGCATGTGCATTGATGGATTCAATCAACAGAATCATATCCAGTCGTTCGGCCGAGAAGGCCGCGCCGACCAGCGCATGGCTTGATTCGCCGGACTTGATGCGGTGAAAGGCAGTCTCGACGGCCGAAACGCCGGATGCTTCCTCGCCCATGAAGGTGCGCGACGAGCCCGTGACCTTGTGAACGATCGAAATGTTGCCTGCGAGCAGGTTCGAAAGCTGGGCCAGAAAAAGGGTCGGCCGCAATTCCGTCGTCAGCTTCTCGTTCAGCAGCAACTCGCGGTCGTTGCGCTTCAGACCTTCATTGACGATCAGCGTATCGACATTGATATCGCGCTCGCCGCCGCCGGCAGCCACGATCATATCCATCGTGCCGCAGGCCTCGAGATCATCCTTGAAACCGGCATCGTCGAGCGCCAGGCCGGCGGTGAAGACGCCGATACGCTGCCAGTTTTCCATCTGGCGCTGATCGCCGCGCTTGGGGATCTGCTGCGACCAATCGATCTCCGGCAGCGGATGCACCGGGTAGGGTTTGAACTTTTCGGTTTCGACGATGGTCGGCGGCGCCTTGTCCGCGGTCAGCAGGGCCACATGCGCATCCTTGCCGACACCCTGACAGGTGACGATGCCGATACCCGTGATCACCACATCATTCTGAGCCTTGCTCATTCATCAATCCTCTTCGAATGCGGTATCCGCAAGCCGCCGGTGTCAACCGTTGGCGGCGATGGCGTCGAGAAGCCCGACCTCGCCTGCCCGCTTGCGCACGATATCGGCAAGCGGCACCTCATTAAACGGCATGGTCCGCAGCTTCAACTGCGCATCGCAGATCTTCTTCCCTGCAATGGTGATACGCGCCTTGGTGACCGCGAAACCGGACCCGTCATGCTCCAGATCGGCCTCGATATCCAGCTCCGCTTCCGGCTCGACGAAGGTGCGCATCTTCGCGCCATCGACCGACATCAGGAACGGCATGTAGGTAAATTTCGTCGCGGCAAGCACGAGCATACCCGAAGCCTGCGCCATCGTTTCGATCAGGAGAACGCCGGGAACCAACGGCATGCCGGGAAAATGACCTTCGAAGACCGGGCTTTTTGCCGGAACGACGGAACGCGCCTTCAACCGGCCTTTGGACAGATCGACGGACTCGACCTTGTCGATCATCTGGAAATATTCCAGCAGCATCAACGCCTCCGCTCTAAACCCGAAACGCTAGATGCCACGGGCGGAATACGCTATTTAAGAATGAAACCGCCCGGCCGCCAGTTTCACAGGCGGCTGGGCGTCAAAAAAGTGCAAGGATGTTGCTCAGCCCTTGGCGGCGCGCAACTCGTCGATCTTGGCACAGAGGTTCTTGAGCACGAAGTATTCTTCGGTCGAAACCTTGCCTTCGTTGACTTCCTGCGTCCACTGTTCCAGCGGGATCTTGATGCCGAATTCCTTGTCGATAGCGAAGACGATATCCAGGAAGTCCAGGCTGTCGATGCCAAGGTCGTCGATCGTGTGGCTATCCGGAGTAATGGTGTCACGGTCGATTTCGCTGGTTTCAGCGATAATGTCGGCAACTTTGTCAAATGTAGCAGTCACTGCCCATACCTCTTGAAATAATAATTCAATCCCCCTCATAGGGAAATCCATTCCAAAAGCCAATGGTTTCCACCAGAAACCCCGGCAATTTGGCAGGACACTGTTGCGCAAACAGCAAAAATTACAGTTGCGCCGCAACCTAAAGGACCACTGCGCGACATGCGTGCAAGATGCGGCAGCATTGCGGCCGACCGCATTTGCAAGATCTTCACGCAATCCGTTCGCTCACTGGCTGATGACGATACGCGTATTATGAAGCCCTACATCCGACGCCAGTGCGAAGAAGGTTGCGGCATTACGCGTCTCCAGCCGCACGCAGCCATGCGATGCCGGCCTGCCGAGATGCCTGACCTCATAGGTGCCGTGAACGGCGTAACCGCCGTTGAAAAACACCGCATATGGCATCGGCGCGTCGTCGTATTTCTTCGAACGATGATCCTTGGAAAGCCATTTGGCAGTATAGGAGCCAATCGGCGTGACATATCCCTTGCGGGCTGTCGATACCTTCCAACGATACTTGAAAACACCGTCCTCGGACACGGTCATCGTCTGCGAACGAAGATCGACCGTTGCAAGAACGGTTCCTGCATTCGCAGCGCCAACGTGCAACTGCGTACAAAGACATGCTATAGTGGCCACTGCTACATATTTCATCTTATCCCCTCCGGCTGTTTGCTTCTTCGTGAAGCAATTCAGACGATGGAAAAGCTTAACAGCAGCCCGATTATACCAAATTAATACGTATAGTGAGCAATCTATTAATTGAAACGGCAGGTTACAATAAAATCAGAAAGCCCACGAAGGCGAGGAATGTCAGCACCGAGCACGCCGAATAGAAAATGGTGATGCCTGCTTCGATATCGCTGACGGTGGCCGTATCCCGGCCGGAGCCATTGATCATCGGCTCGCGCACCAGTTCGCCGCCATAGATACGCGGCCCTGCGAGCTGTATATCCAGCGCACCGGCCATGGCCGCTTCCGGCCTGCCCGAATTTGGCGACCGATGCAGACCGCCATCCCTGACCGCGATGCGAATGGCATTTCCGAGTGCAGAGATCCCGCGCTTGGCCAGTGCGCCGACGGCGATCAGCAGGATCGACAGCCTTGCGGCCGGCCAGTTCGCGAGATCGTCCAACCGAGCGGCAGCGCGCCCGAAGTCGATATAGGTCTCGGATTTGTGGCCGATCATCGAATCAGCCGTGTTGAGCATCTTGTAGAAGAACAGCCCGGGCAGGCCGAAAATCCCATACCAAAGTGCCGGCGCAACGACGCCATCGGAAAAGTTTTCGGCGAGACTCTCGATCGCCGCCCGGCAAACGCCGGGCTCATCCAGCGTTTCGGGATCGCGGCCGACGATACGCGAAACCGCAACGCGGCCACCTTCCAACCCATTGGTCCGCAGCGCCTGGGACACCTCGCCCACATGATCGCCCAGGCTCTTCTGCGCGAGGAACACGGCCACCAGCGCCGCTTCGACCAAAATGCCGAGCCAGCCGAAGAATGCGAGAAAACCATGCGCCGCCCAACCGATGATGATCGCGCCCATAAGCAGTGCGACGATCGACATAAGGCCGTTGCGGCGCCGAAGCACGCCGGAGAGATGTTTTCCGTTGAAACGCTGATCGAAATAGGAAATCGCCCTGCCGAACAGCACGACGGGATGCGGCACCCGCTGCCACAGCCAATCGGGATCCCCGACGATGCGATCCAGCAGCAAAGCAAGCACGAGAATGAGCAGATGTTCGTCGGCGGTCATGTCGAATAATCCTCAAGAGCATGATGCCGAAACCAGTGTCAGCGGCTTACGGACAGCATCATGCTCTACTTATCTGTTTCTCAAGCGGATTCAGATTTTAGGTCGAAGAGACCTGAAATCATCCGACTCCAGTGCACCGGCGAGTCTTCGGTCCGCCTCCTCATCCGGAGCAAGGCCGAAGCGCAGCCAATTGCGCGCATAATCGAACTTGCGGACAAGAATATGGTGGCGGCAGAGATGCGTATATAGGCCCTCCGCGCGGTCGTCGGCAACCAGCGCGAACAACGCCGTGCCGCCCGCGACGGAGAGGCCGGAGCGAAGCAGGATCGTCTCCAGCGCAAAACGCCGGTCCATAATGCGTCGACGAATGGCGTGCGTGTCGCTTTCCATGAGGGACGCAGCGATCGACAACGCCGGGCCGGATACCGCCCAGGGACCGAGCCAATCCTCGAATCGCTCCAGGATCGAAGCCTCGGCAATGACGAAACCAAGCCGCAAGCCGGCCATGCCGAAAAACTTCCCGAACGAGCGGAAGATGATGAGGCCCGGCATGGACGATGCATAGGGCACGATGCTGGCTTCCGGTTCGACATCGCCAAATGCCTCGTCGACCAGAAGAAGGCCATCGCGTTGGCGTTGCCTCTCGTGCAAATCACGCAGCTGATCGACCGATAGCAGCCGTCCATCGGGATTGTTGGGATTGACGGCGACGACGAGCCTATCGTCCTCCACCAGACCGTCGAGCGTCGAAACCTGCCGCACTTGCAAGCCCGTTAGTGTGAAAGCCCGGGCATATTCGCCATAGGTGGGCGACAGAATGGCAACGCTTCCACCCTGCACAAGCCTGGGAAGCAACTGGATCACCGATTGCGTGCCCGGAACAGGCAAGGGCAGAATATCGCCGCTCCGATAATATTCCCTCGCCGCTTCGCGCGCCCGCTCCTGCAGATGCTGGTCGGGCAGCCGATGCCAGGCTGCAACCGGCACATCCGGCAAAGCAACCGGGTTAGGATTGATACCGGTCGACAGATCCAGCCAATCCTCCGGTCGGCCGCCATACTGACGCGCCGCGGCGGTAACGCCGCCGCCATGTACGATCTTGCCCGTCATTGTGTATCACCGGCCAGATCGATCAGATGCATATAGGAACCCGCGACATTGGCACGCTGCAGGCCTGCCTCTCCCAGATCGGCGCCGAGCGCATCCCTGACGGCAAACAGACGATCCGCCTCGCCTTCCGAAACGATAGTCGAATAGTGAAACTCATGCGCCGTCATCGGCTTTTGAAAAAATGAGCCGAGCGGCGTCAAACGTCGATAGCCCAGATGTCGCTGCCGCTTCTCGAAACTGGTTACGACGGGCAACAAGCCGAGCATGGCATGACGCACTCCCGCCGCATCGATCAGCCCGTCGCCGAGCGCCATATAGCCGCCGCACTCGCCATAGATTCGTGCCCCGCGCGCCGCCGCTTCCCCCATACCCTGCTGGAATTGACGAGCGCCCGCCAGCACGCCCGCATGCAGTTCGGGATAGCCACCGGGCAGATAAATCGCATCCGCGTCAGCCGCAGGCGGCTCGTCCGCTAAAGGCGAAAAGAAGGAAATCTCCGCGCCGCGTCGCCGCCAGCCGAGCAGCATGTGTTCATAGCAGAAGGCAAAAGCCGTATCCCGGGCCACAGCAATGCGCTGCCCAAGCGGCATGAGCCGCGCGATATTGGCAGCCGACGGGCGCACGACATTTTGTTGCGCAGCCCTCAGCAACATCTCGAAATTGCATGCCTTGGATACGATGCCGGCCGCAGTTTCAATGAAATGCTCCAGCGCGACATGCTCGCCTGCCTGCACAAGCCCCAGATGTCTTTCAGGGAGTACCAGGCTCTTGTCATTGCCGATCACGGCAAAAACGGGCATCCGCACTGCATCCAGCGCCCGACGCAGCATTCCCTCATGTCTCTCGCTGGCGACACGATTGAGCACGACGCCTGCGATACGAACATCGGCCCGGAAATTGGCGAAACCGCTGACGACAGCCGCGACCGAATGCGACATACGCGAGACATCGATCACGAGCACGATCGGAAGATTGAGCAGAGCAGCGAGATCGGCCGGCGAGCCGGAACCGTCAGACGCTCCGTCGAACAGACCCATCATCGCCTCGATGACAAGCATCCGTCCTCCGACACGATGCAGCGCCGAATTGGCGGAAATGAGTTCGGGGCGCATGGCCCACGGATCGAAATTGAGGCAGGGCGACCCTGCAGCGGCGGCATGAAAGGCGGGATCGATGTAATCGGGGCCGGCCTTGCCTGGCGCGACGGGAATTTTCCTCTGCTGCAACGCCCTCAGCAGGCCGAGCGTAAAAGTGGTCTTGCCGGAGCCGGATGCCGGGGCGGCTATCATCAAGCCGCTCATGCCGACACCCTATGCCCGTT
This sequence comes from Rhizobium sp. ASV20, assembly GCF_016429015.1. GTDB lineage: Bacteria > Pseudomonadota > Alphaproteobacteria > Rhizobiales > Rhizobiaceae > Rhizobium. The sequence continues at coordinate 9,586 of NZ_JAELTU010000077.1, read as the reverse complement.
TCCTGCACGCGTCTCCGTCGCTGGCAGCAGCTTGCGGCCGGCAAGCGCACCGAGCCAATCGAGGGATGGCCGCAATTTCACGACTTCGCCGACGACGACGATGGCGGGAGGCTCCAGGCCGGAGGCCTCGACATCGGCCGTCGCCCGGCCAAGCGTCGTCTCCAGCACCTGTTGCGAGGACGTGGCCGCATTGCAGACAAAGGCGACCGGCTCATCCGCGGAGCGACCGGCCGCGATGAGATTGGCGCTGATCTGGGCAATATGCTTCATCGCCATATACATGACGATAACGGGCGAGCCCTTGCCGATCGCATCCCAGTTGATCGCGTCGGGCACGAGACCCGACGAATCGTGGCCGGTCAGGAATGTGACGGCATGATTGACGTCGCGATGGGTAACGGGAATGCCGGCATAGGCAAGTCCCCCGATGCCGGCGGTGATGCCGGGAACGATGCGGAAGGGAACTCCATGCTCCACCAGGGTCAAGGCTTCCTCGCCACCCCGCCCGAAGACGAAGGGATCGCCGCCCTTCAGGCGTAGAACACGCTTGCCGGCACGCGCCAGCTCCACGAGACGCAACGAAATGTCCCGCTGCTTGGCCGAAGGTTTTCCGCCCCGCTTGCCGGCATATTCAAGTTCGGCTCCCGGGCGGGCAAGCTTCAGGCAATCCTCGTTCACGAGGGCGTCATGCACGACGATATCGGCTTCGGCCAGCCCCTTGGCGGCAAGCAGCGTCAACAACCCTGCATCTCCCGGCCCGGCGCCCACGAGCCAGACGGAGCCCGGCTCCAGTGCCGGCAGATTGGAAAATGCGGTATCGCTCATCCTGTCTGTCCTATGCCCGCATGGGCGAAATTGCAACGTTGAGAACAGGATAAGGCGGCATCGCTCTCGCTTCGAGGATACTCATAGAAACGCCCGCATTTGGTCGGGGCAAGAAACGCTTCGACCGCAAGGGGAGCTGGAAACCCAATGCCCGCAGCTCGGCGTGTGGAGTTCGCCCTTCGGGAGATGCAAAAAGCCCAAAGGACAGGCGGCGGAATATCCGGCCTCCGGAGAAAGACAACGCGAAGAGAGCGCGTGCCCCCTTCGCGTCAGAGGCTTAGTGCTTCACTTTGCCGACGATCACGTCACGGATCAGGTCGAGGACCTGCTGCGAACGAATACCCGTGCAGGCAATCTGGCTCGGCAGATTGTCCCAGTCACCAGGCGGGAAGCGCTGGCCGTCCCGCTTGATCACGGTCTGGCCATCGGCGATACCACCGCAGACAACACGCATCGACCCTTCGATCGTGTCGAACAGATCCGGCGCGACGACGTAGACGCAGGCGCAGCTGTCGTGAACCATCATGCCGTCTTCGACCGCATGCTTGTAGAAGTCGATGTAGGATTGCGAGAGGTCGGCCAACAACTGCACGGACGGACCGCCCGCCTTTGCCATGTCGGCCAGGTAGCTGCGGCTCATCGTCGTTATAGACGTGACATCAAGACCGACGACGACAACTTTCCACGGCGCCTTGACGATGAAATCGGCGGCTTCCGGATCGCCATGAATATTGGCCTCGGCCACCGGAGAGACATTACCCGGCACATAAAAGTTGCCGCCCATGATCACGACGCCTTTCACAAGCGACGCGATCTCAGGGTCGTGCTTCAGCGCCAGAGCCAGATTGGTCATACGGCCGACGGCAACGAGGGTCACCTCGCCCGGATTGGCACGGACGGTGTCGATGATGAACTGATAGGCCGGCCGAGGATCGGTCGGCAGGTCGATCGTCTCTGGCACGTCGATGTCGCCGAGGCCGTTATGGCCATGAACCATCGTTGGCCACGGGCGCTCCTGCCGGGATGGATCGAACGTGACGCTGGCGCCGCGCGCGACGGGGCACGGAATATTCCATTCGCGCTTCAGGAACAGCGCGTTGCGCGTCGTCGTATCCACAGAGGCGTTGCCGAAAACCGTCGTCACGCCCAGAAGGTCGATATTCGGGTGACGATGCAGGAAGAGAAGCGCCATGGCGTCATCAACGCCCGGATCCGTATCATAAATGACCTTATGCATGATTTTTCCTTACCAATATGCTGAATAAGCTTGATCTTCCGGAAAGTTCCTCCCGTCGCGGACCATGCTTGAACTAGTGGAATACACGAGTTCCGCCGATGGCGAAACGCTGGCGTGGCGTCGCACGGTTCATTTGTGGAATTCGGGGCGATCCAAACGCTCAGGCGGTCCTGGCGATCGCCACGGTAGCAAAGCGGGACTTCGTCTTTGGAAGCACGAGCTCTGCATTGGGACCGGCCGCCGCCAAGGCGGCCGCTTCCGCAACGCCATGGCAACCGACATGGGCGAAAACCAGCTCGGACGGATTTTTCAGGCGAGGCGTCTCCTGCTCGAGCGCCGCCGCTTTGAAGAAGCGCACGGGCAACCGAAAATGCGTGGCGACCTCGAGGATGGCCGGCTCGTCCATGCGCGTGTCGATCGAAACAATTGCCAGAAGCTGTTCGCTTCCGATGCCGACCTCCTGCAAGGCTTTCTCCGCGAGCATTCGGACATCATTCCAGTCGGCGCCGCTCTCGCAACCCAGGCCGAGAATGTAACAGCGGGTGGAATTGACATAAGTCGTCATGCTCACTCCCCAGTGACGGCGGCGGATGCCGGTAGCTGTAGCCACAGGAACCGGGCTCGTCAATTTTGCCGGCTCTGCCCCACAGGCGATTGCCATGGCGCTGCGGGAGTGCAAGAAGGCCTTTGATTTCACGCCCCAGAGTTTCCGCCTTGCACGACATCACCCTTCAGATCCTGCTTCTGCTCTTTGCCACCGCTTTCTTTGCCGGTTTCGTCGACTCCATCGCAGGCGGCGGCGGATTGGTGACGGTGCCCGCCATGTTGCTCGCAGGCATACCGCCGCTGCAGACGCTCGGCACCAACAAGCTGCAATCGATCTTCGGTTCTGCCTCGGCAACCATCGCCTATGCGCGGCAGGGTCATGTGCAGCTCCGTGAGCAGCTGCCCATGGCACTGATGGCCGTGATCGGTGGCATGTTCGGCGCAATGCTGGCAACGGTCATGCCGAGCGAGGTGCTGCGCATCATCCTGCCATTCCTGCTGATCGCCATCGCGCTCTACTTCGCGGTTAAGCCGAATTTGGGCGACATCGAAAGACACCGGCGCATGAGCGCAGGGCTGTTCGGCGTCACGCTCGTGCCGTTGATCGGCTTCTACGACGGCGCATTCGGACCAGGCACGGGTTCGTTCCTGATGCTCGCCTTCGTGACACTCGCCGGTTTCGGTCTATTGAAAGCGACGGCCCACACGAAGCTGCTCAACTTCGGCTCGAACCTCGGCAGCCTGATCGTCTTCATCTTCTCCGGCGCCATCCTCTGGAAGGTCGGCCTGACCATGGGGCTTGGCCAATTCCTCGGTGCTCAGTTCGGCTCGCGGCTTGCCATGCGCATCGGCGCAAAGCTCATCAAACCGCTGCTTGTCATCGTCTGTATCGCCTTTGCAATAAAACTTCTGGCAGACCCGACCCATCCTGTGCGGGTCTGGCTCGGCCTGTAAGAAACGGACTTTGATTACCTCCGACGTAATTGATACTGCTTCGATACGCACCGATGATCGCCCTGCCTGAACGGTTCAGGCGATCCAAAGGAGTTGACCGATGACCGAAGCCGCTATCATTGCCGAACGTTATATCGCCATCTGGAACGAGGCCGATACCGAGCGCCGCCGTGCCCTCATTGCCGAGGCCTGGACGGAAAACTGCAGTTATATCGACCCGATGATGCGCGCCGACAATCGTGAGCAGATCCACGCGCTGGTCACGGCCGCGCACGACCGCTTCCCCGGCTTCCGCTTCACGCTGATCACAGACGGCGACCGCCACGGCGATAATCTGCGCTTCTCCTGGGGCTTCGGTCCGGTCGACGCCGAACCGCTGATCAAGGGTACGGATTTCGCCATATTGGAAGGTGATCGGCTGAAGTCCGTTCACGGCTTTATAGATCAGCTGCCGGTTGCGGCATGATGAGCCCTGCCCGCTCTCTCGGCGACCATCTGCGCGAATGGCGGCAGCGACGCCGCCTGAGCCAGCTCGAATTCGCCCTTGAAGCCGACGTTTCTCAACGGCATCTCAGCTTCATCGAGAGCGGGCGCTCGCTTCCAAGCCGCGAGATGCTCATGCATCTCGCAGAGAGACTCGGCATACCGCTGCGCGAGCGCAACCCGATGCTTCTCGCGGCGGGATTTGCCCCGGTCTTTCCCGAACGAAAGCTGGACGATCCAGCCCTTGCCCCGGCAAGGCGCGCAATCGACATGATCCTGAAAGGGCATGAGCCTTTCCCGGCCCTGGCGGTCGACCGGCATTGGACGCTGGTCGCCGCGAACGCCGCAGTCGCACCACTGCTCGCGGGCGTCGTGGATACGTCGCTCACCGAGGGGCCGATCAATGTCCTCCGGCTCAGCCTGCATCCCCAGGGTCTGGCGCCGCGGATCGCCAATCTCGCCGAATGGCGCTCGCATCTGCTGGAACGGCTGCGCCAGCAAATATCGGCAACGGGCGATCTCTTATTGGCAAGACTGCTGGAGGAACTGTCGGCCTACCCGGCACCGGCGACGCAAAAGGCCACGCCGGAACAAGACTTCGCCGGGATTGCGGTGCCGCTCGAACTTGTCACCGAGGCGGGACAACTCTCCTTTCTGTCGACAACGACGGTCTTCGGAACACCGGTCGATGTCACGCTGTCGGAACTCGCGATCGAATCCTTCTTCCCCGCAAATCCGCAGACCGCGGAAGCACTGAGAGCAACGCTACCGGGCGTTTGACAGCCTAGGCCGGCGATCAGAACTCGACGCCGGGCTGTCCCTTGATGCCCGAGCGGAAAGGATGCTTGATCAGTTCCATCTCGGTGACGAGATCGGCAATCTCGATCAGCTCTTCCTTGGCGTTACGGCCCGTCAGGACCACATGGGTCATGTAAGGCTTTTCGTTCCTGAGGAATTCGAGCACGTCGTTGATGTCGAGATAATCGTAGCGAAGCGCGATATTGATCTCGTCTAGCAGGACCATCGAATTGCGCTCGTCGCGGATCAGTTCCTTTGCCTTTTCCCAGGCAGCAGTAGCAGCCGCAACGTCACGGGCGCGATCCTGCGTCTCCCAGGTGAAACCCTCGCCCATCGTATGGAACTGGCAGAGATCGGAGAAATGCTTCTCGATCAGGTCGCGCTCACCCGTCCACATGGCGCCCTTGATGAACTGCACGACGGCGCTCGGCTTCCTATGAGCGATGTGACGGAAGATCATGCCGAAAGCCGAGGAGGATTTTCCTTTGCCTTTGCCGGTGTGGACGATAATCAAGCCCTTCTCGTCGGTCTTGGTCGCCATGATCTTATCGCGCGCGGCCTTCTTCTTGGCCATCTTGTCGGCATGACGGGCATCGTCGTTCTTCGGTGCGTCGGTGCCGGTTTCGGCCAATTCGTCGCTCATTGTAGTCTCCCCGATATGATCGATTTTTGTGCCAGCGGGCCCCCGCGCCAGAGATAGAGCGCGACAAGCGGCTCATCTTCGGTGCGCATGGCATGGCGGATATTCGAAGGGTGATGAATGATTCCACCCGACCAGTGCGGCAGGAATGGCTGACCATCCTTGCTCCACAGGGAGCCATCGGTCAGCGGTATATAGATTTCCTCGGCCGTGTGATGGTGATCTGGGTAATGCACGCCGCGCCCCAGCAACAGGAAGCCACCGGCCATCTCCTCGCTTGCGAAATGTCCGCGCGTGCCAAACAGCTCGACCCAGCCGTATCTCTCAAGAAAATCACCGCCAAAGTCGCTAATGCTGTAAGTCTGGGCCCAATGCATCATATCAGCTGCGCGCAAGAGCTTGTCGAACAATGCGCCCTCCGCTCCGTTCCCCGGGTGACGTATTTCGCGAAGATTACGGACAACAGGCAGATCATGCGCCACAAGCGACCGCTCCTCCATCGACCAGTCGAAACCCTCGATGAAACGCCTCAGCGTCAGGTCGCTTCGCGATAGAAGATAATTGCAAAAGGCAATCGAAAGCTCGTGGACCGCATTCATGCCGCCACCTCTTTACCATCCTTCAGGCTTTCCAGATCGAACCGCGCCGAATTGCTTCTAGGCGTCCAGAGCTTGCGGTCGATGGCCTCCAGCAAACGCTCGCGCATCTCCCCAAGCGCTGCGGGGTTCTTTTCAGCCATGAAATCGCGCACGCGCTGATCGACGACGAATGCCTGGTAGACAGCTTCGAAGTGATGATTGCGGACCGCGCCTGTCGTCGCCGCAAAGGCGAAGAGATAGTCCACCGTTGCGGCAATCTCGAAGGCACCCTTGTAGCCGTGGCGCATATTGCCGTCGATCCACTTGGGATTGACGACGCGCCCACGCACGACACGACCGATCTCTTCTTCCAGCGAGCGGATCACGGGCTTTTCCGGCCTCGAATGATCGTTGTGATAGATCGAGGGACGCGCGCCGCCAAGCTGCTCGGCGGCAGCCGCCATGCCACCCTCAAACTGATAGTAATCGTCGCTGTCGAGAAGATCGTGCTCGCGATTGTCCTGGTTCTGCACGACCGCCTGGATCGAACGCAATCGCTCCTCGAAAACGCCACGCTCGGCTCTGCCTTCCTCGCCGGCCCCATAGGCATAACTACCCCAGACAAGATAGGCCTCGGCCAGATCGGCACGCCGCTCCCAGCCTTTCTCATCTATAAGCGCCTGCAAGCCGGCGCCATAGGCTCCGGGTTTGGATCCGAAGATGCGATAGCCGGCCCGGCGGCTGGCAGAAGCCGCATCGAGGCCAGCGGCTTCCAAGCGCGCGATCTCGCCACGCATCCGCGCCGCAATCGGATTGTCTGTCGCATCCTCATCGAGCATGCCGACCGCGCGGATTGCCTTGTCGAATAAAGCGATCTGCTCTGGAAATGCATCACGAAAGAAGCCCGAGATGCGCAGCGTGACATCGACACGCGGCCGACGAAGCATGGCGGGCGGAATGATCTCATAGCCGGTGACGCGACGCGAGGTCATGTCCCAGACGGGCTTGACGCCAATCAGCGCCAGGGCCTGTGCGACATCGTCGCCGCCAGTGCGCATGTTCGACGTGCCCCAAGCGGTCAGGCCGAAGGAGACTGGCCATTCGCCATGGTCCTGCACGTAGCGCCGGATCAGCAATTCGGCGGATTTACTACCAAGCTCATAGGCTGCCGGCGTCGGCACGGCGCGGCTGTCGACCGAATAGAAATTCCGACCGGTTGGGAGCACATCTGGCCGTCCTCGCGTCGGCGCACCGGAAGGTCCGGGCGGAACGAAACGGCCATCGAGGCCCTTGAGCAGGGCGGAAATTTCCGCATCACCGCAGGCCGTGATCGAGGGCTGGAGCTTTGAGATAATTTCACCGAGCACGACGCGGGTGTTTGGCCAATTGTCGGGGCAGATTGTTTGGCGGTCGACGAATTTCGCGGCCAGCAGTTCGATGCGCTCGACGGTATCGCCCTGAGTGCGCCAGGGGGTATCTGACACATCTTGAAGAATGGCCGGGCGCTGGCCACACCATTCCACGGCCATATCGCAATCCAGCGGATCGAATGGTTTGCCAGGAACGTTACCCTCGCTACGCTCCGCGCCCACGAAAGCATCCTGCGCAATCGCCCGCTGCAGGCTCTGATCGCCACCCTCACCCAGCCCGCGCGGCACCCGCGCCAGCGCCACCGTCAAATCCGTCAACAACCGCCCGGTAGGCGAAACACCGAAGATGTGCAGGCCATCGCGGATCTGCATTTCCTTGAGGTCGCAGAGATAGGCGTCGAGCTTGCGCAAGGCCTCGTCCTCACCCTCACCCTTGGCAATGCCCGCATCCTGATCCAGCCCGATATCGGCGACGAGATCGAGGATCTGCTTGCGCAGCAGACGGATACGACGCGGATCACCGCCCGAAGCCTCGTAATACTCGTCGACCAGCGCCTCCAGGTCTTTCAGCGGACCATAGCTTTCGGCGCGTGTCAGCGGCGGCGTCAGATGGTCGATGATGACGGCACTGGTGCGGCGCTTGGCCTGCGTACCCTCGCCAGGATCGTTGACTATGAACGGATAGAGGTTCGGCAGCGGCCCTAGGATCGCTTCCGGATAGCAGCTTTCCGACAGCGCCAACGCCTTGCCCGGTAGCCATTCGAGATTGCCGTGCTTGCCCATGTGGATGACCGCATGGGCACCGAAGGAACGGCGCAGAAAGGCGTAGAAGGCGAGATAAGCATGTGGCGGTACGAGATCGGGAGAGTGATAGCTCTCCTTTGGATCGATGTTGTAACCGCGCGCCGGCTGGATGCCGACAAGCACATTGCCGAAGCGGGCGAACGGTAGGGCAAAACCGCCATCAATCGCGTAAGGATCCGCCTCGGGCTCGCCCCAGCGCGACGTGATCTCATCCTGAATCTGTCTAGGAAGCGACGAGAAGAAATCCTTGTAGTCTCTGAAAGAAAGCCTCTCGCGAACGACGCGGCCATCATGTCCAGAATTTGTCGGGCCTTCCGTCAGATGCCGCATCAGGGCATCGCCATCGGCGGGCAGATCGGCAACGCCATAACCCGCCGCTCGCATTGCCTTCAGCACCTCGATCGTGCCGGCAGGCGTATCTAGCCCGACGCCGTTACCGAGGCGCCCATCGCGGTTGGGATAGTTGGCCATCACAAGCGCAACGCGGCGATCGCTGGACTGCGTATTGCGCAGCCGCGCCCAATTGGCGGCAAGCCGCGCCGTATATCGCATGCGATCCTCAAGCGGCTCGCTGGCGACGATATTGGCTTCGACCCTCTCGTCATAGCGGGCTGCAGCCTTGAAAGACACGGCACGGGCGAGCACGCGCCCGTCCACCTCGGGCAGCGCCACGTTCATACCGAGATCGCGGGCCGAAAGCCCCTGAGAGGATGCCTCCCAGGCTTCTTTCGAAGAAGCCGAGAAGATGGCTTGCAGAACGATGGCTTCACCGGTCTCCAGCACGGTCGCCTGACGATCCGCTCCCGGCGCCGAAACGGCAAAGCCCGTGGAGTTGATGACCACACCCGGCTTCAACTCGGTAAAGACACTTTCGAGAATGCCGACGGAGACCGGATCTTTGAGGCTGTAGGCAAAGACCGGCAGAGGCCGCATACCCTCGGCGACAAGCGCCTGCATCATGGCTTCTATAGGCTTCGTCTCACCACTCTGGACCAGTGCGCGATAGAACGAAATTGCGACAGTTGGGGGTTCGAGTCCCTCCGGGACCGCCATCTCCGAAACGGAAACCCTCCTCCATTCCTCGACGCCGATCACGCCCCGGCCCGGCCACCAGATACCAGCCTTCATCAAAGGTGCGGCCGGCATGGGCTTCTCGGCGCCTGATAGCATCGCCTCGGCGTAAGCGAGAAATGCCGTGGAGTTCGCCTCGCCGCCCTCGATCAGATAGGCCCAGAGCGCATTGAGATCATCGAGCGCGACATTGGAGAACGGCGTCAGCCCGGGATCGGGCTTCGAATCCCCCGGCAATACAGCAATCAGCGCACCCTGACGCGCCGCACAGGCATGCAGC
>NZ_JAELTU010000737.1 GCF_016429015.1 Rhizobium sp. ASV20 | reverse complement strand
CCCCTTAGAACGTCTATGATTTCATGGGCTCGACGAGGGTCCTTTGCATCGAGAATGAAGTGCAGGCATGTCATCCAGTACCCTTGGTTGTCTGGTGTCAGTTCGTCGGCGAATATCTTGAGAAGCATCGGTGCCGCGAATTCCCACACGCGATTGCGGATATGCGGCGGGTCATCACTAGAACCTGCAAGCAATGCTCCCAAAATCTCAGAGGTGGCCCGATGTTGATGCTTGTCGCTCCCATCACCATACACCTCCATAGTCAGCTCCTTTATCTCCTCCAAGGTGACAGTGGTGACCTCGTAGTGCATCAGATCAAATACATGCATAAGAAGGTACACATTACTCATGCGGAATCTGTCTGCCGAATTATCTCGGGGCTCCTGCTTCAGGAATTCAAAGC
>NZ_JAELTU010000736.1 GCF_016429015.1 Rhizobium sp. ASV20 | reverse complement strand
GTAAGTTCCACTTGTTCTGCAGCGGTGAAGTTGTCGAGGCATTCCTTCAGATTTACAGACTTGTAGGCGTCAGCCTTGCTCTCGCCGTCGGCACTTTGCTCAGTTGGCAGCTTCTCTATAGGCACATCAATGAAGATGTTGTCCTGCTCGTTTGTGCTATACTTTACTTTCTTGCAGCTCAGACACTGCAGCCGTTGTTCCAGTGTAAAGCGGAATGGAGCCGTCGGGTCTTCGAGTTCCCCGGTATGAGCTGATCGTGAGACAAGCTTCAACAGATGCTGAAGGAATTCAAAGGCATCCTGCTGGCGCATGGTGGAAAATTCGGCATGTCCACGTCCGATTAAATGTTTCAGCATTGCTGGGGCCAGACCCTTTTGGTGCGCCACTTCGTTTTCGGCAGCAC
>NZ_JAELTU010000735.1 GCF_016429015.1 Rhizobium sp. ASV20 | reverse complement strand
CTATCAAAGCTAAGAAAATTCTGCTAGGAGCACCTCAAATAATGGGTTCCATGATAACATACCAGGGCTACACTCCTTGCCACCCTGGCTTCAGCCTCTGCCAGCCTGATTCTTTGTCTACCAACTCCCAGCACCATACTAATTCTCGCAACTAAACATCCGATTCAGATTTTTCTGTACCAGCTTTGCTCAGCTTTGTTGCAAAACTGGCGCTCATTACCCCAGTCTCGAATCTTACAATACATGGTAATCGTCCACCTTTTCTGAACACCAACAACATGCTTAGTCGTACAGACCATCGTCATTGCCGGCGTCGCCGAAAGAGTCACCACCAGCACCATCCTGTTCACCACTTTCGCCAGAATTAGGGAACTTGAAGTAAGCACCAGGCCCGGCGTTCTTC
>NZ_JAELTU010000734.1 GCF_016429015.1 Rhizobium sp. ASV20 | reverse complement strand
CCTACACTCTACAGCAACCACGAATCAACTTGAGCCGGCTATCCATCGCTACTCAAGCTCCTTCGTGTTGTCTTTGAATACCAGCATCGTCAACCAGTTTCGTTTCTGACTTGTTGCCGGTTCCACCCTTTTCAACTCTATCCGCTCAAAGCCTGTGATACTGTGAGTCCGTCTCCGCCTCTTTAACTCCAGCCGTCGCCTCCCTCGGTCTGTTTGTCTGTCTGTCCGTCTGTCAGGTTTGCTAATGTCGTTTGTTTCAGTTTCTAGTCGTATCTAGCTTACCACCAAAACAAAATGTCTGCCAGCAACAACTCCGGCGCTGTTGATCAGCTCGCCAACGATCTCAACAACACCTCCATCAACAACGGTGAGGGCAAGGCTCCCACTGTTGACACCAACGTCG
>NZ_JAELTU010000733.1 GCF_016429015.1 Rhizobium sp. ASV20 | reverse complement strand
GTGCATGATGGGGTATGTCTGGTGGTTCATTGCCACTACTTTCCATCATCTTGTCCTATTAGCATGTGCGAAATCTTACATATAAAACATGTACATAACCGGCGTTGGATTGGAAAAGCCTGCTGAGTCGTAGTCTCACATCAGAACATTAATAATAGTAATACAATGCTTGGAAAGATTGTCAGTTGCATTGATTTTAGCGTTGTCACGTACTGCGAGTGATGGACCGTTACAATCTTCCTTCACAGGCAGAGCTTGTAATCTTCTCCAATCCAATCAAAGGACCGTATTAAGCTCTGAGAGGCTGCAAAACACGGGCCCTTTGAGTTTAAGTCCAGCTCACATTCACACAGCTGCTGAGTTATACTTGTGCGCCATTGATCTGAGGCTGTCTCTTATACAC
>NZ_JAELTU010000732.1 GCF_016429015.1 Rhizobium sp. ASV20 | reverse complement strand
GGCCATTTCATGGTTCAGATATGCCATTGAACTTGTCGTAACGAGTACGAGTATGTACAAGTGTGTTGTTTCCAAACCTTGAAGTTGTTCGAGCCCTTGGTTCGTTTGCATCTGCCAGCTGCACAACCCCTTAGTAAGCCGTCATCCGTTTGTTTCGGTCCGTCAACGTCTTTTTACTGTATGTCCAGAACAGCTTCAAGACAGGTACTCCGACCTGTCAAACTAACTTGCCCTTAACTAACTTCTATTTGGCCTTCATCACATCAGAGGCTGCCTTGCAACCAATTCAGGTCGTGCCATTTGATCAATATTAAAAACTGACAAACAAGCCGTCGATATCTGCAAGAGGCATCTTGCACTTGTTTGCACGATCTGACGGACAACACTAGCACAACGAGGAGATG
>NZ_JAELTU010000731.1 GCF_016429015.1 Rhizobium sp. ASV20 | reverse complement strand
CCCTAGGTATGCTAAACCGAGTATAAAAGCGTCCCAACCAGGCAGTATCTGCCTTGCACCAATTCTCCATCCACTGGCCCTTCTATTGATTAGGCCATAACAGACGCCAAAACTTCCAGACTGAAAAAACTTTGTATCGGTTAATTTAGGCAGTGCCAACGGTACGGGCTGTGAAACAGTAAATCGTTAGCATTTTCATACTCTATTTCTTCGTAAAATTTCTCATGCTCGCGGCGGGGGAAGTCGTACTGTAGATCTTCATCTTGCTGTGGGTGACAACAGGCTTGATCATGCCCTTCTCCTCGAGGTCGGCGATGCACTGGCGGGCCAGCGAACCGTTAATCTTCATGCGGTCGACGAGGGTGGCAATGGTGACGAGGCGGTAGGACTGGACATCCTTGTAG
>NZ_JAELTU010000730.1 GCF_016429015.1 Rhizobium sp. ASV20 | reverse complement strand
CCCCGTCGCATCAATGTATTTATTATCTTTACCGCAGGGAGCAGAAAATTGTTGCGGTAATGTAGCGTATACAGCCTGGATATAAAGAAGGGCGTAATCTACTGCTTATATTTGACGATACTTTTTAACCTTGCCTTGCTGATATACTTTGTGCCTGTAGGTCTCGATAAGAAGAAAAAAGTACCGCAAAATACGAGGCAACTACCACACACTACCAATCTTTCCATTCGTACTAGCAGCCATAGTCGGGTCCGCCCACTCTGCAGTCGTCGGCGACGGCCCATTATGCCTGTCTCTTATACACATCTGACGCTGCCGACGAAATTCTTGGAGTGTAGATCTCGGTGGAAGCCGTATCATTAAAAAAGGGGGGGGGGGGGGGGGGTGGGGGGGGGGGGGGGGGG
>NZ_JAELTU010000729.1 GCF_016429015.1 Rhizobium sp. ASV20 | reverse complement strand
GTATAAGAGACAGGTACGAAGGACAGGTACGAAGGACAGGTACGAAGGACAGACTCTACAAATCACCGGTTCCGATACCTGGCAAGTAACTTGTGCTAGATTTATACGCTCACCTCGTTCGACGAGCTAGACCGAAACTGTTTATTGATGTTCTTGGCATAGCCGCTCAACGTCCATTCTCGTGCTTTAACGAATGTTAGAACTGAAACTCTGCGGTTAAAATGCAACGCAACGTTTTCGAAGATTAACGTCGCAAAATTTATGTCGCTGTCGACTGACAGAAACGCTAAGAAACTCTATCTCGCTTGCTTTTCTGACCCGAATTTGTTTGTCAGTTAAGGTGGTTTTTTCGACAGTTAAATCCGCCACCATTAGATGACGGTGAAATTTTAGTTCCCAAACAT
>NZ_JAELTU010000728.1 GCF_016429015.1 Rhizobium sp. ASV20 | reverse complement strand
GGCATGGAATCAAAGCTGTGCTCTCAGGGGAGGGCTCTGATGAGCTTTTTGCCGGATACTCCTACTTTACCGCAGACTTTTTGCGAGATGCCGACTATAGCGTGTCAGATTCAATGTTCGCCGACGACGCTCAGCGACTGGGACTACAGTCGAAAGTGATCGCGGACATGAGGGAAATAGTCAAACCGCAGGGCTTGAAGCTGAGCCAGGAATCGGACCTGAAAGCTGGCATGACGCTTCCCGCAATCCTCTCGCTGTTCCCGCAAGGCGACATCTTTGCGAGCTGGGTGGCGGCCCGAAAATATGCTCCTGCCTCGACGCTACGCCTTTTCTTCGCTGCCAAAGAGAAGATGCAAGAATGGCATTCGCTCCACAAATCATTGTATGCTTGGGCAAAGACAATAC
>NZ_JAELTU010000076.1 GCF_016429015.1 Rhizobium sp. ASV20 | reverse complement strand
GGGTGATGCAGCGATTTCGCTCGCCAGGCGGACTGCAACGTTTCGTCAGCATCTTCTCCGCGGTCCGAAATCTCTTCGTCCCAGCACGAAGTCAGCACTCAGCATTCGACATCCGTCTGCATCGCCTCGCGGCGATGGCACATTGGAAGGGCGTCGCCGGAATCCACGCCTGATCGCTCAGCAAAATGCCCGATCCGTAGCTCTGGAACTTAACCTGACATCACCAGAGACCATTCTATCCGAGGTTTTGGCCAACTACGGCTATTCCTATGTCTTCGCAGAGACAACACCGAACAAGGTCCAACATTTTTATGATGTCGCCGAGAAGATCCTGGGTGATTTGCGAACGATGGACGTTACCCCGGACGAGCTCGCTCGTGCCAAGGACGGGCTTGTCGTAAATATTGATCAAGCGCGTCAGCGAAATGATCACTGGCTATCACAGCTTTCCGCAATTCAGGCCGATGTTCACTACATTGATTTCCTGCGCTCCGTTCGCATTGGCTACGAGAACGTGACGGCCCAGAATATACGTGCCGTGGCAGAGACCTATTTCAGACCAGAGAAATTCTGGAAACTGGAGGTGATACCGGGCTCCCCTGCTCAACGGTAGGTTCGAATGTCGATGTTACAGCGGCAGCCACGAAAAATCCGATCTGGAGTAAGTCGTGCAGCCAGCCCGGGCAAATCGTTCGCGACAACGCCAGCCTACAATTCCGCGCAACGAACAACAGGTGCGCTCTGCTCAGGCTGCGCTAGTCTGGCAGACAAATATTTCATGCTCTTGATGGGTATCGAACCCGCAACCCCGTTTGAACGTTTTGGCACATCGCTTAGTTGTGGGCTAAATCTGAATTGCGCCTTTACTGCGCCACTGGTGCCAAGCAGCTACAACCCAGAAACGGTGAGTTTAAAAACGGGTTCTGGCGAGATCATCACGCGTCATCCCAAAATGGTCGAGCACGATATCGACGTTGCGTCTGTTTGCCTTAAAATACGCGTCGAATAAGTCGCCGAGGATCGGTACGCTGCCCCCGAAGGTGTCGATTCCCACATTGAGCAACATACCGAGTAGCTTTTCGTTGGGAATTCCAAGCCGCCGTGCCTCGTTGACGAGTACGACACTGATAGCCGCCCCCGCCAAGTCGCCCAGTCCCGGGGCCAGCCCCAATACGGCGTCCGCTCCAAATCGGAGACGCGTGAAAGGTATCGTAATCGCAGTATCCATGAGGGCTGCGACCGCGGCCATGCGCCGAAGACGGCGATTGCGGTCGAAGGTATCATCGTGACCACAGTAGGCAGATGCCGTTGCCATTGTCAGAACTCCGATAGTTGAAACGGCTGAGAAGCGTCACCCAGGAACCTCACCTGGGCCGAATTAGCTGGACGTTGCCAATTCTCCCGCTGATAAATGGGGTTGTAGCCGTATTAGTTCAATTCGGCACAGGTCTGAACCACCTGCCCCGGCCGAAGTCATGATGAGGCGAGTTCTCGAAGGTGCTATCGGCGCGTGCAGGATCTGCCGGATCCTGATCAGGAAAGCGGCCGGATGGCGGCGCAGTGTCAGGCTGGTGCGGCTATAGGCGAGGACCGTAAATCGTCCTCGCTTTGCGGTCCTGCTCGAAGGCTCACCGGCACCAGATCGTCGAGCCTGTCATCAATCGAGACAGCGCCGGCAGCCGCGTCGTCTACACGTAATGGCGCAAACTATGTGAATCTCAATACCCATGATGGCAAGCGAAGGACATCATACGGAATTGTTGACTGATCAGTGCATAACTGCTAGATCGCACCTATGGCAAGACCGCGAGAATTTGACCGAGAAGCTGCCCTGAAGGCCGCCATAAAGGCTTTCTGGGCAAAGGGATACGCCGCTACGTCAACGGAAGATCTCGTCCAGGCGATGGGTATCGGGCGGCAAAGCCTTTACCATGCCTTCGGCGACAAACGACGGCTCTATGTGGAGGCACTCGATACCTACCAGCGCGAGACGACGAGCGGACACCTGAAGCGGCTGAACGGCGCCATTTCACCCTTGGCTGGCGTCCGCGATCTGCTCCTCGGACTCATCGACCAGAACGACAGGGTCAGGGCGATGGGCTGCATGGGGGTAAATTCGGTCAGCGAATTCGGAGCATCCGATCCCGAGCTTCAGGAATTGAGGGCCAAGGTCGGGATGGTCATCAACAAGCGGCTTGTCGAGCGGTTGAAGGAGGGGCAGACGAATGGTGAGATCGACCCTGCCTTCGCCCCGGACGAGGCCGCGAATTTCATTCAATTGACCATGGCAGGAATACAGCTCGCCGCGCGCGGCGGTGCTGGTCTGGACGAACTATGCCGCATAGTCGACTTCGCCACCGATCGCCTGCGATCTCGCTAACGGATCGAGATGGGCTGCAGAAGTCATACCTAATTATGCACTGATCAGTCAAGAAAGGACTCGGCATGAGCAATGGATCTGAGGCGGAACACCGGACGGCGCTAGTATTTGGCGGATCGCGGGGGATCGGCGCCGCGGCAGCGTCGCGCTTGGCCACGGACGGATTCTCGATCGCCCTAACCTATGTGTCGCGCCCGGATAAGGCTGCCGAGGTGGTCTCCACCATTGAAGCAGCGGGCGGGAGCGCGCTTTCGATCAAGGCGGACAGTGCTGATCCGGCGGCGATCAAGGCTGCCGCGACGCAAGCTGCTGAGGTTCTCGGGAAGATTGACGTCGTCGTCGTCAACGCCGGGATCATTCGCATCGCACCGGTGGACGCTTTCACCTTGGAAGACCTCGACCAGATGCTGGCCGTGAATGTCCGTGGCGTTTTCCTCGCTATCCAGGCTGCCGTGCGCCACATGCCGGATGGCGGGCGTGTCATCACGATCGGCAGTAACACAGCAGTTCGCACGGGTACGCCGGGCGCCAGTGTTTACGCGATGACCAAGGCGGCGGTCGCGTCGATGGTTAAGGGCATTGCCCTCGATCTCGCTCCGCGCGGGATCACGGTCAACAACATCCAGCCCGGTCCGACCGAGACCGACATGACAGCCGGAATGATCGAGCGATTGCGAGAGATGATTCCGCTCCGCCGGGTTGGGCAGCCTTCGGAGATCGGGGCTCTCATATCGTATCTTGCAAGTGATCAAGCCGGCTACATGACGGGTGCAAGCCTCACCATTGATGGCGGCTTTGTGCTGTGAAGATCGGTCGGTCTATGAATCCGCTTCGATTGGTATCCATCCTTCTCACCGTTTCGGCAGAGTGATGAGGCAACCCGACAGTGCGCCTTCCCCGAAGCAGAAATCGGCGGCTCGGGGCCGTTGCAGTAGCCGATTCAACTTCGCATGGAGGTAATAGCATGACAAATATATCGACGCGCATCCGGCATCTTTGCATTGCCACGTCTGCACTTGCCGTGGCGATCTTGCCTGGAAGTGCTTTCGCTCAACCGACCAAGAACATCATCCTCGTTCATGGTGCCTGGGCGGACGGCTCCAGCTGGTCCAAGGTGATACCGCTCCTCAGCGCCAAGGGATACAACGTGACGGCCGTCCACCTTCCCTTGACGTCGCTGGCGGACGATGCGGCTACCGTCAAGCGGGCAATCACGGCGGAGCCAGGCCCCGTCCTTCTGGTGGGTCATTCATATGGCGGCGCAGTCATCACCGAAGCCGGCAATGACCAGAAGGTGACGGGGCTCGTCTACGTGGCAGCCTTTGCGCCGGATGCCGGACAGTCAGTCGGCTCGCTGAACGCGTCGGTCGCGCCGTCGCCGATGGCCGCTGAGGCAAAGCCGGATGCTGATGGCTTCGTAACGATAAGCAAGAAGGGCATTTTCGACGATTTTGCCCAGGACCTGACACCTAGCGAGAAGGACGTTCTTTATGCGGCCGAAGCGCCGACGAACGTTAAGTCGCTTGGCGGCGTAATCGACATACCTGCTTGGCGAAGCAAGCCGTCCTGGTACGTTGTCGCAAGTGCCGATCGCGCCATCCTTCCAACGCTCGAAAGTACTATGGCCCAATCGATCCATGCGACGACGCAGACGATCAAATCCAGCCATGTGGCAATGCTGTCCCATCCGGGCGAAGTGGCTGAGGTGATCGAGCGCGCCGCAGATCATTGAACATTGCCAGCGTTGAAGGAGCGCGCGAGCTCCGCGCGCTCCACGCTTTAAATGGGTGGCGTCGCCTCAACGGATTTTGCTCCCCCGCCCCCGGCTTCGGGGACTTCGCTTTGCCAGCCACTTAGACGTCCCATGCGAGCTCCAAGATTTCGGCTGACACTCGGCTATTTGAACGGATCGTAACCAGGCTTCTTATAGATGAGTTCCGGCCTACCCTGGATCTCAGGAACGTAGACCTTCTCCACCCAATCGGCCACAAGGACGTCCTCGACCGCTACGGAGATATCATCTTCGCTGGAACCCATGACTTCCCTTACCGCTTGCGTCAGCCTCAGAGCGAGCGTCGTCTTCTGTTCTTCGGTTCGGCCTGAAGCCAGCTTGACTATGACGTGAGGCATATGTGTTTCCTTCATAAATTAGAGCAGGTCAGAGCGAAGCTCGATGACGGTGTTTGGGATTGCAATGCGTGGATGGGTTGTTTGGGTATCGGAGACGCCGCAAGGAATGCGGCTCTCTCTCTCGGCCTGTTTGCTAAATGCGCCCGAGGGGGTGCTGCGATCCACCAGCTACCGGAAGTCCAGGAGCCGGTACGCCATCTTTCAAGTCCCGGTTCCTCTGTCCGGCTCCGAACGCACCGTAGGGATATCCTCCTGGAACGGGCCGGCTGACTTCTTCCAGCGTGACGGTCGCCGTTTCGTCAAGTATCAGATCGGCGGATCCGAGGTTGTCGGTCAGTTGTTCAAGGGTTCGGGCACCGAAGATCGGCGCAGCCACACCGGGTCGATTGCCGATCCAGCTCAACGCCACCTGGCTAGGCGTTGCGCCGTACTCTTTTGCGATGCGGACGACCGTGTCGATGGTCGCCCAGTTCCTGTCGGAGTCGGCATATTCTTCCGATGTCCACTGGTAGAGCGCCTTGTCGGATCCAGCGCGGGTCTTCGCGGCAGGTTTGCCGCCGCGCTGGTATTTGCCAGCCAGGAACCCGCCGGCCAGCGGCGACCAGGGCAATATGCTCACGTTGTTATAGAGGGCCGCCGGGATCACCTCCCACTCGTTCTCACGCGACAGCAGGCTGTATTGCTGCTGAAGGCTCGCCGGGATCTGGATGCCCATGGCTTTCGCAGTCGAAGCGAAGAGCTGGAGCTGCCAGCCGGTGAAGTTGGATAAGCCGAAGTAATGGATCTTGCCGGCGCGCACGGCCTCGTCGAGGAACGCCAGCGTCTCTTCGACGGGAGTATGCATGTCGGATGCATGGAGTTGGTAGAGATCGACGATCTCGACACCGAGACGTTTCAAGGAAGCATCGAGTGCCCGGTGGAGATGGCGACGGGACAGTCCCATCGCGTTCGGATCCTCGCTCCTCCCGCTGCGGCCCTTGGTGGCCAGAATGACACGATCGGTAACGTCCTTGGATCGAGCGGCAAACCAGCGCCCCACGATCTGTTCCGCGACACCGCCGACATAGACGTTGGCCGTGTCGATCAGATTGCCTCCGGCTTCGACATAGCCATCCATGATGGCGAATGCCTCTTCCTGCGATGTCTCGTCGCCGAAGTACATGGTTCCAAGGCCCAGCTTCGAAATCGCGATGCCAGTGTTTCCAAGCTTCGTATGTTTCATCAGATTTAGCCTTTCAAGGTTTTGGGTGGTTTCGACAGTCTGGGGCGTTCAGCGAGTATCGCGGATCATAACTAGCCATCGGACCAGGGATGATTGGCCTGCGTTTCCCGATAGAAGCTTTGGGTCCTGCTCATAAATCGGTAGGCGCTCTAAGGTCTCTCTCCGGAATGAACATCGCGCAGGCAACGCAACCGAGCCCGGAAATCCCAACGACCCACCCCATTGGCCACGGCGTTCCATCTGCGACGAAGCCGACCAGCGCCGAGCCGAGGATACCGCCACCATATTGGATGCCTCCGACAAGCGCAGACACTGCCCCTGCCCTGTTCGGGAAATCAGCGAGCGCCCCGGCGACTGCGTTCGCAACAATAAATCCTGTCGCCGACACGAACAAAAACATCGGAACAACCAATCCCCAGAGACCCGCCCAGTCAGTCCAGGCGTTCACAGAGAGGAGGATGCCGGCCAAGGCAGCAGCAGAGCTTCCCGCGATCAGCATGCGTCGGGTCCCGAACCGTGTGACCAACCGGGAATTCACCGAACTCGTCACCATGATGCCGACGATACCAAGACCGAACAATAGGCCGTAGAAGCGTGCGGGAACGTGGTGATAGACGATGTAGGCGAAGGGTGATCCCGCGATATAGGCAAAGGTGCCCGCGAAGAAAAATCCGCCGGCGCCCGCATAGCCAATCAATCGCCGCCCGCGGATCAAATGGCCATACTGCTTGAATGCCTGTCCGAGCGGCTCGCGGTTCCGCCGATGCGCAGGCAGAGTTTCCGGCAGTCTCAACAGGGCAATCAGTGTCAGTACCCCGACGGCGACAAGCGTCGCGAAGATCGCACGCCACCCGGCGACAACAAGAATCTGCCCTCCGATTACTGGGCCGAGCAAGGGGGCCACCGCCATAACCGTCATCAATGCCGATAGCATCTGTGCTGCCCGATCACCTTCGTAGAGATCGCGGATCATTGCCCGTGCCAGCACAACCCCTGCGCATGCACCGGCGGCCTGCACCACGCGACAGCAGATCATCATGACGGCGGTTGTCGACAATCCGCATCCCGCAGAGCCGATGATGAAGAGAACAAGACCGATGGCAACCGGCAGCCGCCGGCCGTATCTGTCGCCGATCGGGCCCCACAAAAGCTGCCCCAGGCTGAAGCCAGCCAGATAGGCCGATATCGTCCAACCCATCGCACCTGCCGACGCTCCGAGCGATAGGGCCATCGTCGGCATGGCCGGCAGATAGAAGTCCGTTGAGATGGAGGCAAAGCCAAGCAGTGCGCTCAGTGTCGCCAGGATCCTCCACGGATGCCCTTCGGCGACCTGTGTGATGGCCACGCCTTCGATATCTCGCGACATGTTCGCCTCCAGACGACCTCGGATGGTGGTGGTGCCGATCAGCGGACGGTGTATCCGCCATCGACAGGAAGCGCGTGTCCGATCACGAACGTCGAGTAAGGGCTGGATAGCCACAGCACCGCATCGGCAATCTCTTCAGCCGTTCCGAGCCGGCCGATCGGGACATCCTTCATCATGACATCCATGGCCTCGGGCTGGGTCTCCAGCATGTCGGTAACCATCGGGGTCGCAATGATGCCGGGGCAGATCGCATTGATCCGGATCCCGCGCGAGGCGTATTCCAGTCCGGCGCTCTTGGTCAGCCCGACGACGCCGTGTTTTGATGCATGGTAGATGCCGCGCTCGGCGATACCGACGATGCCGCCGAGCGAAGAGTTGTTGACGATGGTGCCGCTGCCCTGCTTTCGCATCTGGATGAGCTCGTACTTCAAACAGTTCCAGACGCCCTTAAGATTGACGCCCATCACGAAATCATAGTCGTCAGGCGATGCATCGGCCGTCTCAGCGACGGGGCTCTGCACGCCGGCATTGTTGAAGGCGGCGTCGAGGCGTCCGAACCTCGCCACCGTCCTGTCGACCATCGCCTTCGCCTGGGCGAGATCAGCAACATCGCAGCGAATACCGATCGCGTGGTGACCGGCGGCGGTGAGATCCGCAGCGGCCTTCATCACGGCTTCCTCATTCATGTCCGCCAGCGCCACCGAAGCGCCTGCGGCGGCGAAGGCTTTGGCGGCCGCCAGACCCATGCCCGATGCCGCTCCGGTGACCAGCGCGACTTGTCCATCAAAAGAGAATGTCATGGTGTTCAGCCTTTATATTGTTCGTCGGTAACATGCTCGAGCCAGTCGACGACCTTTCCGTCGAGGTTCTCTTGCAGTGCGATGTGCGACATTGCGGTCGTCGGCGATGCTCCATGCCAATGCTTTTCGCCAGGCGGGAACCAGACGACGTCGCCTGGACGAATTTCCTCGATGGGTCCGCCTTCTCTCTGGACATGACCAAAGCCAGCCGTGACGATCAGTGTCTGGCCAAGAGGATGGGTGTGCCACGCTGTACGGGCCCCCGGTTCGAATGTAACGATAGCCGACGACGCGCGCCGCGATTCATTGGCGGTGAACAGCCCGTCGATCCGCACGGTTCCAGTGAACCAGTCCGCGGGCCCCTTGGCCGATGGGGTCGCGCCGTTTCGAGTGATATCCATGTCCATCTCCATCTGGAAGAATTTTGCTGGACCGAAGGTAATACGATCGATTGATCAGGATTAGAGGCTCAATGCTGCATAGACTTATGGGCCGCGCGCATGAATGAAATCTGGCGGGTCATCGCTCTCGTGCTATATTCGCTCGTCATTCATGCCGGGAAGCCATCAATGCTCCGAGAAAACGTCAACGACCTGCTTGCATTCCTCGCCGTCGCCCGTGAGCGCAGCTTCACAAGGGCTGCCGCGAAACTGGGAATGTCGCAGTCAGGGCTCAGCCACACGATCCGCGGCCTCGAAGAGCGACTTGGCGTCAGGTTGCTCACCCGCACAACGAGAAGCGTCGCGCCGACACCTGAAGGCGAGCGCCTGTTTGCAGCCATCAGTCCGCGCTTTGAGGAGATCGAGGGCGAGCTGGAAATCCTGACCGACCTGCGCGAGAAACCAGCGGGTACTATCAGGATCACCTCCGAAGACTTTGCGATCGATCATATCCTGTGGCCGAAGCTGCGCGACGTGCTGCCGGAATACCCTGATATCAAGGTCGAATTCGTCATCGACTATGGGTTGACGGACATTGTTACCGAGCGCTTCGATGCCGGCGTCCGCCTTGGAGAGATGGTGTCTCAAGGAATGATCGCGACCCGGATCAGCCCGCCCCAGCGGATGATCGTGATTGGCTCACCTGCTTATCTGGCAAAGCATCCAAAGCCGAAGACGCCGCAGGATCTCACGCGCCACAACTGCATCAATCTGCGGCTTCCGACGAAAGGCGGCCTTTACGCGTGGGAGTTCGAGAAGAACGGCCAGGAGCTTCGGGTACGGGTCGATGGCCAGATGACGTGCAACGGGATCACACAAATCTTGAACATGGCGATCGACGGGTTCGGATTGGGCTTCATCCCGGAGGGTTTGGCAAAGCCCGAGATTGAAACCGGGCGTCTGGTTGAGGTTCTCGGCGACTGGTGCCCTTATTATCCGGGCTACCATTTATACTATCCGAGCCGTCGGCAGCCTTCCGCCGCGTTTACCGTCGTTTTGGAAGCTCTCCGCGATAGATCCTAATGCCGTTCTCCGAGGTTGGGACATGCCCACATTGTCTATCGGCCGGCAACACGGGGGAAGTCACCCTGTACTGTTCTGAGAATTCAGATCAAGGCCAGTCCAGGGCTACCAAACTGAGATCAACCCAATGCCTCCCACAAATTGCGAGTGGAAACGACAGCGACTTCCATCCGGGCAAAAGCATTTCGCCTTGAAAGGATATGAACCATCGGCCCTCATATTGTAAATGAGCTAATATACCGAAATTCCTCAACGCGGCGCGTCTGTTCGCCTCTCGCGGATAATGTACCGACAGCGTCTTCCTAGTCTACTGAGCGGCTTAGAAACACGGTCCTCATGCGGCCGGAAGTTAGTTCTTCGACCGTTCCGTTGTGACAAAATGAGGCGATGCGTGATATTCTCGGGAAATGCCCTCGCGTCCCGCAAGCCCCCGTTCATTCCCATCACTTAGTCGGGCAAAGTCGGTTGGAAAACACTAGTCGCGCCAATCTAACCGCTCGGCCTGCTCGTCCTCGCGTCTGGCGTCTCGCTCGTAGTAGTCGGCAAGGCGGATCAAAGCGTTGGCCGTGCGAGGATAATCAAAAATGATTGCATCTGCCCACCGACGATAGCGCGCTTCCTCTCTTCGCTCCAGCAATCCGCCATCGCGAGGCATACGGGTTGTCACGCCGCGGCGGTTCATCTTGCCCACGACGAAGCCGTCGATCATTTCCTTGCTGTGGAACAGATCAATGACTTCCCTGACAGCCTCGGCTGGCCAATTGCCATCTATGCCATCTGGTGACGAGGAGAGCATATGTCCGATGCGGCTATCGCCGATATCAAGGCGGCCCGCCTCGCGGGCGAACTTCCTCGCCTCTTTGATCCATTCAGTCAGTCTGATTGGATCGATTGACCCATCGCGCTGTGTGCCAGGAATTCTGTTCCAATGTCCGAGCAACGCGTAAGCGCGGTTCGCCACAGCTTTCGCCATTTCAGGTGTCTCGGGCACAGGTTCGTCCGCGTCACTGTCTTCATCATCGCTTTTTCGATAGACGGCTTTCAGGAGATCGACAAAAAGCTTCGGTTGCTCCGAAAGCTCGGCGAGAAGCGCTTTTGCAGGTCGCTGGGAATGCTCGAGGATTTCAAGATAAGTCCATTCGAGCGTCGCGAGCGCTTCCCGCTCGACATCATCGCGATCGTCGAGGATCTGCATGAGCTCCGCGACATGATGGCGAAACATGCCGAGTTCATTATGGTTTAAATCGCCAGTGAAGGGTTGCTTT
Organism: Rhizobium sp. ASV20; assembly: GCF_016429015.1. Classification (GTDB taxonomy): domain Bacteria; phylum Pseudomonadota; class Alphaproteobacteria; order Rhizobiales; family Rhizobiaceae; genus Rhizobium. Next base: position 22,709 of record NZ_JAELTU010000076.1, on the reverse strand, counting down.
GCTGCCTCGCGCAGTACTTCGATGATAAGGTCCGAAGGAAGATCGGACTTTCGCATCCGGCCAGCGAGCCCCACCGCTCGCAGCGGCACGCCCATCTGAATGAGCTTGCGTATAGCATAGACGACGTCATCCTCGCGATCATCAATCCACATGACTTGCGCGGTCTGCCAGTATGTCGTTTCGATGGCGCCGCCGATTTCGGCGACGCGCTCCCAGACCCAGCGAACTGCAGGCATGGCGCGAACCAATGTCAGAAGCGCCTCCTCGTTCCAGTTCTCAGCAAGTGCTTTCTCGATCAGGCCCTCGAGCCATTCTTTCTCGCGATCCCGCGACGCGGTGACCACAATGCCATGCGCGACATCCCGTTCTAAGGGATCCTCGGCTTTGAGAAAAAACTCAAGCAGGCTATCGAATTCGGTTGACGGCAGGCCAGCATCGTAAAGCGCCTTGCCAATGTAGCCTGCAGCTTCCACTCGTCGTGCGAGTTTTTGGATCGCCAAAATTCCTCCGGCTTCGTAAACTGACGCCGCTGCTCGCTTGCGCGCTTCCTCAATATCGCGTTGTTCCGTTTCCCAACCGGCAGAGACGCGGTCGGGGAGTTCCACCGTCTGGTCGAATAGCCAGGCCACACTCTCGATCGGATCGACAGGAGCAAACCGATGATAGATGTCTTCCAAGGCGATCAAGACGGGCTCGTCCAGCGACCAATCGGCATCAGGGAACTGCCGATGTTTGTGGAGCGTTGAACGGAGCTTGCGCCACATGGTAGCGCGAGCGTCCTCGTCAATCATCCTCGGCTCGGCGGCGGCAAGGTTCGCCAGTGCGACTTCCGTACCCGGAACGAGGTCGGCGAGGCAGTCCAACAGGTCCGACCACCGTTGCGGATCAAGCCCAGCATCATCGAGCAAACGCTTGCTGATTTCCGTTGTCCCTCTTTCCACGAGGCCCCACGTAACAACTTCCTCGTCGTCAACCGAATAGTCCCGCCACCGCGGCATGGCAGACGGCGACATGTGGTCGCGTCCTTGCGGAAGTACCCCGACCATCAGCTTCCAGGAACTGGCTGGCTCTCGCTTCCTGATAAGGTCAAGTGCTTTCAATCGTTCGTCGAGCGTCGCAAATGTCTCCGGATGCCAGAGAAGATGGATGTTGCGGAGGCTGTTGGCCGGGCCGTTCGTGAAGCGACGTGGCTTTATATCAATCGCATCCAGGCGCGCGAGCACGTAGGTGACACGTGGCATGAGTTGTTTTGACCAAGCAAGGGATTCGAGTGCCCACATCAAGTCGGCCAGATGCTCCTGACCTGTAATCCCGCCTCCGTCGCTCCCGAAAAGCGCCTCGATCGGAGGTTGATCGCTATCAAGGCTTTCCTCGATAGCGTCCAGGAATGCACCCGGAGCGGCCTCCGCGAGGAGCCTGAAATCACCTGAGAGAGACCACCACCGATGCCCGTCAGCTCCCTGGAGGAGTTTTTGCACGATATGATCTACACGTCGCCCCACGTCTGGAACTGTCCGGACCTTGTCGCCCCATAGCGCCATCAGGATCATCGAATGACCGATCCCTTGACGCAGGAGGCCAGAGTAGGCCGACTGAATTCCGCGGACGTTAGCCATCCAACGGTCATCTGGTTCCATATCGAAACGGGGGTCCGATGCGCCAAAAACCTCCAAAGCCGCAGTCTCATACCGGGAGATATCATCAGGGGTGAGATTCTGAGCAAGCAGAAACCAGGCATCGATAGGGGAGGTTATTCGCCATGCCGGCCCAACCTTCTGCAAGGGGCTGTCCAGGTCGCGAATCATAGGAGCGAGCTCCCTGATGATTTCTTCATACGGCTGGCCAGCGATTTCCTCGAGAATGCGGCAATCATCCTTTCTCTCTTCATGCCAGCCACCTATCAGCAGCGCTGCCAGCAAGGCGCGAGGGGATGACGCGACTGCCCACTCCGGCAGGCGGCCCGGCGCGCCTGGCAGGCGCCGCCTGAGGACCGACAGCTCTCGGGCGCTATCGCGCGCAAGTGTTTCCGCCCGCTTATCAGACATGCCAGCTGCGATAAGCGCGTTCGCAATGCCTTCCCGAGACGGTCGGGCAAGTGTCCTCGCATCTACATTGGCCGCTGCCCGCTCATCATAGATCTGAAGGACGAAATGGCCCTTCCCGGCAAGGACCCGGCTGAGGCCCGGGTTTGGATCCGTCAAAACGATTAGTAGAGACCCCGAAGCATCTCCAAGCCGTCGCGCAGCATCTTCGCTCGTAGCCACAAGGCAACGCGCGCGGTAAGTCTGTGCAAATTCATCCGGCAACTCGCTCAATGCCGCATGAAAAAACGCCACCGCTTCGTCGGCCGTCGTCGCCCGGAGGGACATGACCGACGGGGGGCTTCTCAGCCATCGAAGCACGGACGCGACATCCTCGTCGCGGTCGGTAAGGACGAGATCGGCCGTGAGCGGCAGTTCTGTTGCCTGCGACCACTCGCTCCACACGTCCTCCAGTTCACGGGTTTCGTCGGAGCGCTTGCCGAGCCTTCTGGCCAGCCAGGCACCGACGGCCGGGCTTTGCTCGATCCAATGCACTAGGTCGTTTGCATCATAGACCCGAACGTCGCGCCACGGACCCTCCTTTTTTCGCGCCTTCGCCCATTCGTCTTTCCCCGGCCAATGCCGGGGTGTAACGAAGATGTAGGTCGCATTGGCAGGCTCGATGGGTGACGGATCCAAGCTGCGCTTCGCGTAGTCTTCGCTGGCTTTATGAGAAACATTCTTGCGCTGGGCGCCAATCTCCCAGCCAGTTTCACCTTGTGGGACGTAAACACTTCCTTTAGCGGCAATTGTATGCCCATCCCACCCCGAATGCCGGACGCCTTCATCGGAAGGAAACCGCAAGTGGGCCGATCCGTGTGTGGCACGGACGAGGTTTGCAATCAGAGTCGGCAGACCGGAGACGCCGTCATTGCGGTCTGCCCAATCCGAGAGATCCTGTGCGCTGACCCAACGAATGGGAGCGCCCGGTCGATCGGACACGTCCATCGGGGGAATGGCTGGACCGATGACTGCTCCTGTTGGCAAAAACCGAACGCCGGCGCTTTCAAGCGCACTCCTGATCGCTTGGGCGTTGTTGGCGACAGGTGTGCGTTGTCCCCGTTCGAAATCAGCGATCGTAGAAGTCGCTACGCCAGCAGTCTTGGCGAGGTCCTGCTGAGACCATGCCAAGAGGGCGCGCGCGGCGCGCACGTGTTTAGGTGTCAGTTCGGAGGTTTGGCTCGACTTCATCATTGTCATATGAAATATATGACGTCACGAAATTAATTCAACCTGTTATTTTTTGACGGCAGGATGTATATATATGCCGACATAAGGTAACAATCAAGGCCACGATCATATGAATTATCGGGATAGCGCGCTCGAACTGGCTAGATCTCGCGGCATCGTGCGGGCCCGTGATTTCAAATCGGCCGGCATTCCCCTCGTCTATCTGAAACGTCTGACCGATTCGGGCGACCTCGTGCGACTTGGACGTGGACTGTATCAGGATCCAGACCGTGTTGGTGAGCACGTCGCGCACGATCTGGCAGAAGCTACCCGGTTGATGGCGAACGGCACAGTCTGCCTAATCAGCGCACTTCGCCAACACGAATTGACCACTCAGCTACCGCATGCGGTCTGGATGATGATCCCTCATAAGGCAAGAGCGCCGATATCACCATCGTTTCCAGTAAAAATCGTGCGGGCAACCGGTGAGGCCCTAACATCCGGCATTGAGAGGATTTCGGTCGAAGGAGTCGATGTGCCTATCTATGGCGTGGCAAAAACCATAGCGGACTGCTTCAAATATCGGCGCCTTGTTGGCGAAGACGTCGCGATTGAAGCCCTTCGCGATGCCCTGCGATTTCGCAAGACGACACCGAACGAACTCATGAAATACGCAGCGATCGACCGGTGCTCGGCGCGCATGGAGCCTCTGATCCGGGCGCTACAGGAATGACTAAAATCATCAAGGACAAATCGGCGTCTATCCGTGCAAGACTGCTCATGCACGCAAAGCAGTCCGGTGAGGAATATCAGCGTACACTAACGCGCTTCGCCATTGAACGTTTGCTGTTTCGCCTCAGTCAATCGGGCGTGCGCGACCGCTACGTTCTCAAAGGAGCGATGCTCTTCGTAACCTGGCCAGAGAATGTCTTTCGACCCACCGGCGATCTCGATCTGTTGGGTCACGGCGATCCTAACCCCGCCGCGATAGTTGAAACCTTCCAGCAAATCTGCGCGGTCGAAGCCGACGACGGTTTGCACTTCGACCTCGCGAGCATCAAGGGGTATTGCCAAGTTGTTTGAGGCTGGTCGCGTGCCATCACGAGGCGGTTTTTTTACGCCGCCATTTCAGCGGTGTACCCGGCCCACAGGCCGAACGCGTCAATCCGTGCATGGCGGTATGAGATGGCGGTGAGATTGTAGCGGCGAGGACGGAAGATCGTATTGATTTGGTCATGGGCTGACAGGAAGCGTTGTGCCTGACGAGGCGATTTAAACCGCCCCATGATCTTCTCGCGTTTTCGGGTCAACCGGTGCGAGTTTTCAATTCTGTTATTCAGGCCCTTATGCGCCCGATGATCGGCATCCGGCGCCAGGGTCTGTATAGGCTTGACGTAGCTGCCAAGCTTGTCCGTCACGACGACGCGCGGCTCGCCAAATTGCCTGACCAGTCTGGAGAAGAAACGTTTGGCCGCCTTGGTGTTGCGGCGCCGCTGAACCAAGATGTCGAGCACATCGCCGTCAGCATCGATCGCCCGCCAGAGCCAGAACTTCTGTCCGCCGATCGCAATGAGGGCCTCATCCATGTGCCACTTGTCATTCGGCTTGGGGCGGTCCCTGCGAATGCAGGTGGCAAAATGGCGGCCAAAGCGATTAATCCATAATCGAACGGTTTCCCGGCTGACGATCACGCCGCGTTCAGCAAGCAGGTCTTCAACATCCGCCGTGCTCAGCGAAAACCGGTGATAGGCCCACACCGCATAAGCGACAATCTCACGCGGAAAGCGAAACCCCTTCAACCGGGGAAAAAGGCTCGGCAATTTCATTGCGCCTCGATACCTGAAACGCCAGCCTCAAACAATTTGGCAATTCCTCTGGAAGAAGCCGTCTATCTCGGAGACAGGGTCATCGGCCTGCTGCCGAGACCCGGCCGCATCGGCATCGAATTGAATGTCGATCTGCCTCGCCCACGCAACCAGCTTGAAACACGCGAAATGCCGGAATTCCTGCGGCTGCGCCGTGCACTATTCGACTTCATCGAAAGAGCCGAACAATGAAATCCGGGTGGTGGAAAGGGCTCGTCGTCCCGGTGATAGTAATCTTGCTCGCTGAAGTCGCTATGCGTGTCGAGGGGTCAACATCATTGTCACTGGCCGCGCCCAGCGATATCGCCGTCGCTCTCCTGCGTAGTATTGCCGATACGTCGTTGTTAGCGGCGACACGCGATACTTTAATCGCCGCCGGCGCCGGCCTCGCTCTCGGCGGGTTGATGGGCCTAATGCTTGGCATTCTGTTTGGCATCGCCAGCACGGTCGACCGACTCATGGAAGTGAGCGTCGAACTGATCAGGCCGATCCCATCGGTGGCCGTATTGCCGATTGCCATGCTGGTATTCGGTTTCGGGTTCCGCATGGAAATCGCGATCGTTGCCTTCTCCTGCATCTGGCCGATGATGATCCTCGTCCGCTCCGCCGTGGCGGGTATCGAACCGCGCCTGTTGGAAGTGGCCCGTGCGCTTCGCCTTTCGACATGGCAGCGCCTTTACACTATCGTGTTGCCGGCCGCCCTGCCGCGCATCATCGTCGCCTTCCGTCTTGCCGCGGCCATGGCACTGGTCGTGGCGGTAACCGTCGAGATCGCGGTAAACCCTCTTGGGCTCGGCTATGGAATTCTGGTTGCCCAGCAGGGCCTGCAACCGGCAACCATGCTCGCCTATCTGGTCTGGACCGGTCTGCTCGGCTGGGCCGTCAATGCCTTGCTGTCCGTTGCACAGCACCGGTTGCTGGGACGCACGGCCACGGTGGGAGTAACGAGATGAGATGGGGATCGCGCCTGCTCTTTCTCGCCGGGAGCGTTGCAGTGGCGATTTTCCTCGTCTGGCTCTGGCAGCTCGTCGCCGATAATCGATTGGTCAATCCGGTCTTCCTTCCCGGCCCTGATCGCGCATGGAAAGCCTTGATGACCGGATTTAGCCAGGGAGATCTTGGCACCAAGCTGCTCGCCACGGTTGAACGCATGTTCTGGGGCTGGCTGATCGCCTCGCTGGCAGGCGCCGCACTCGGCGCTGCCATCGGCAGTTCGCCTGTGCTGCGTGCCTATCTCGCCCCCATGCTTGAGTTCCTACGCCCTCTGCCGGCCTCGGCCACGATCCCGGTTGCCATTGCGATCTTCGGCCTATCGGATGGAATGGTGCTTGCGGTGATTGCTTTCGGGGCAATGTGGCCCGTTTTGCTGGCGACCATTCACGGTTTTGCGACCGTGGAACCGCGCCTTTACGAAGTGACGCAAGCCCTCGGATTTTCACGCGCAAAGGTCATCTGGAAGGTCGCGCTGCCTTCGGCGTCACCCGATATTCTGGCTGGCATGCGGCTTGGCCTTACCGTCGCGCTGATCCTGTCGATCGTCTGCGAGATGATTGCCGGTCGTAATGGACTGGGCAACTGGATCCTTCTGTCGGCCCGTTCGTTCCGGGCGCCCGACCTTTATGCCGGCGTGATCCTGCTCGGAGCTCTCGGCTATGCAACGTCGGCGGCCATATCGATGTTCGAACAACGGCTCCTCGTTTGGCGTTCGAGAGCGCGCTGACTAACAACCGCATTTCTCGCTCAACAATTCGCACAGCAGACCGCCTAAAAGCGGAGACTATGTGTTCTCTCCAGCTGTCGTGAATTTTTACACGAGTGCGTATCGGTGCGGCTTTGGTGCGCGGGTCGGGCGTCTTTCAGAGTCCGTGTTGATTATCGTCCGGATCACCAATTTTTCATCTCGGACGGATCCGCCCAAACGGTGAGAAGATGTTTTCAATCAACACCATAAATGCAATTAGGTGATACAATGCGAAATGAAAAAGCGGGGCAAATCTAGGTGAAACTCAACATCGCCTTCATCCAAACCGCAATGATCAAGCTTATGGCCATGAGGCTCGCAAGATATCCGCTTTCTTGAACAGACTCGTACGCCTATTCGCGCGGTTGGGCCGTCAGCTGTAGTAAAATCTGGTGTCACGAGAATATAACGCACACCCCACTCCGCTAACCCGCAGCCCACGTAAAATAATATTACAGACATATATTGAATAATAATTGACTAAAATCTAAAGATTAATAATTTGGTAAGGCATTAGTATTGTCCGTTGCGTATAGTTGAGTGGAGGCGTTTGAATGAGTGTGTTAGGAGCGATGCCCGAGGGGCTGGTTTGCCGTCTGATTGAGGAGGCTGACTGGCAAGCGGTCATCGACTGCTTGCAGAGAGGTTTCCCGGGTCGCTCGCGTCAACATTGGATGCATGCACTTCGCCGCATTGGAGATTTGCCGACGGTTGGGAATTTTCCCCGTTACGGCTACATCCTTGATCACGCCGGTACCATAGTTGGGGTGATGTTGACGCTCTACTTTCGGCATGGCGGAACGGACGAGGGAAGTGTTCGTTGTAATCTCTCGAGTTGGACAGTGGACCCGGATTTTCGCGCCTATGCAGGCAAATTGATCATGGCAGCGCTACGCCAGCGAGACGTTACCTTTTTGAGCGTCACGCCTGCCCCAGTGACGCGCAAAGTCGTGGAAGCCCTGCGCTTCAAGCGCTTTGCCGACGGACAACATGCATTTTTGCCCGCACTGAGTCCGGTACGAACCCGATCGCGGGTGGTGAATGCCCATGCTGACGCGCCTGAGCTCATGCAGTTGCCGGAACATGAGCGTCACATTCTCTTAAAGCACGCAGCGCTGGGATGTGATGCACTCATGTGTATCACGGACAGATCCGTCACCCCATTTGTGTTCAAGACGCGGCGGGTTTTAAAGGGTCTCGTCCCGGCCAGTCAGGTCATCTATTGCCGGTCCCACGCCGACCTCAGTCGCTGCGCCGGCGCGCTGGGGCGACACATGCTGCGGAGTGGGAAGATTTTCTACCTAGTCGATGCGCGCGCTCCAGTTCCAGGGCTGGTGGGACGTTATTTCGCGGAAATCGGCCCGAAGTATTTCAAGGGCCCGGCTTTGCCGGTTCCCGGAGATCTGACGTTTACCGAATTTGCCCTATTCAACGAATAAATGCGCCCGCAACATCGCCCCAACGCGGGGCCTTCCGTCTACAAGGCCCTCACAGGCTCAATTGCTCAGGAGCCTGCTCCAATTGCCAGCTCCGGTGCAAAAATAGGTCGCTATCTTCCCGGCGGCCTGGGCGATGCCGGTCCCGATGGCAGCCCCGTTGATCGTGTCCGAGGCGGATCCAAAGACCTGGATCGAGTTCGCCGCAAGATTGGCGACCGTTTGTTGACGGCCCGGAACGCACGGCACTATTTTGACTGAGGCGTTGACCGACGAGGCGGTCGACACCACATTCAGGCTCGCCATCAGAAGTGTCGCATTCGACTGCCCTCCGCTGGCGTAAGCCGCTATCCCCGTCGCTGCACGTGTCGTGTCGGGCAGGTCGTTGACGCCAGATACGTTGTAGCCCGCTGTCGGTTCATTGCCCTGCACGATCGCTGTTGTGAACGAACCGCTTGGATTGGTGGATGCATTGAAAAGTCCACTCGTGACAAAGCCCGATATCGTGACGTTCGAGCTCGGATTCGGATCGTAGGAAAATACATAGGCGGGTGTGTAGGTGCCGGTTCCACCATCATCGCGGCCAACGAGGCTTTGCCCACCCGTGATGCTGATATTCGTCGCTCCACTCAGGAAGATCTGGGCGTTCTGATCTGCTGCGACATTGTTTCGCCCGTTTCGATAGAAGGTCGAGTTGGAAATTGACATGCCTATGGTGCCGTCCAGTCGTAACCCGGCTCCATAGTTTCTATCAAACAGGGCGTTCGCGATGCTATTGTTGCTGTTTCCGCCGAAGCTCTGCATTCCATAACCGTGGTTCCACTCGAAGCGAGTGTTCACGATGGTATTGGCGTTTGCGCCACTTCCAAGGTAAATGCCGTCGCCCGTGTTGTTGGCAAGGTCGACATTGACGACGAAGGAATCCACCAGATTGGATATGCCTCGCCGATTGTTTCCAAAAGTGCTGTTGAGAATATGAGCACCACCCGTATAGGCGCTGCTGGTGATATCACCTAATCCAGCTGCACAGCCAACGACCGTCGTATCTTCGATAGTTAGTTGGAAGCTACCTCCGGAAATGCCGTTTACATTGGCATTTTGGCAATCTATTAACACGCCCTGGACTGCAGCCCCGAGCGACACACCTGAAACGTTGAGAACGTTTGTCGACGGACTTGCCCCGATCAAGACCGGTCGCGCGAGGGTTGTGCTGGCCGTTTGATCTCCATATTGGACTACCCCTAGACCGATAAGGCGATTGCCGTTCTTGATCTGAACATCGCCGACGACATATTTCTTGGCTGGGTCGACCCAGCAGATCGTGTTGTTCGTCAAGCAGAGATTGAAGGCTGCCGTGTCATTGGTAACGCCGTCCCCTACCGCGCCGTAATTGGTGACACTGCCACTCGTCGGTCCTGCCAATACAGGAAAAGCCGTCAAGCAAACCGAAGCACACAGAAGAACGTCAATTTTGAACAAGGCGCCAGTCCCTACATGAATACCCATTAGTAAACCATGATATTGACATTCAACCTAAACAAGCAAATTATGAGCTGGGCGTCTACTGGGAAAATCTCATGCGGGGTGAGAGATATGAAGCACTGGATAGCTGGCGCGGCCTATGTGCCTGTATGGTTGCCCTATTTCATTTCAATGTTCTCAGCCATATCCAGTTCACAGCGATCATTCTCAACGCCTATCTATTCGTCGACTTTTTCTTTGTCCTTAGCGGGTTTGTGATCGCCGCGAACTATCAATCACGACTCCTGCAGGGTTTCGGAGCGGGGCGTTTCCTGTTTCTGCGCCTTGGCCGGATCTATCCCCTGCACTTTCTGACGATGCTTCTCTTCATTCCTATCGACGTCGCCAAAGACGGGTTTCCGGGCGACCTCCCACGAGCGATTGTGACCAACCTCCTGCTGCTTCACGGCACGGGGATCAATAACGGTCTGTGGCTCAACTTCCCCAGCTGGAGCATTAGCGCAGAGTTTTTCGCCTATATTGTTTTCGCCCTGATCACGCTTCGGCTTGGAAAAAGCACACTCTCTTGGGCTGTACTTGCATTTGTCGGCTGTGCCACCCTTTTGCTGTTCAGCCCTCGCAGAATGGACTCCACCTATGATTTCGGTTTGGTCCGATGCGTTTACGGCTTTGCTCTCGGTGTCATCTGCTTTCGGGCGCGAGAAACCTGCGCCTGGCTTTGCAAGCCTTTGGGAAGAGTGACCGATACTGTGATCGAGGTCGTAGCCGTCGTCGTGCTTTGCCTCTGCCTGACTGCGATCGATGGCCACGGTTATCTCGCAGTCGCGGCCCCCCTTCTATTCGCCGGGCTAGTGCTGCTATTTGCCCGCGAGCAAGGTCATGTCAGCGGGGCACTGAAAGTCAGGCCATTGTTGCTGATCGGCACGCTGTCCTACTCCATCTACATGGTCCATGCCCTCACGCGAGCATTAGGCCGCGCCCTCGCCATGGTCCTGCAAAAGGTAACGGGCATGTCGTTTTTCGTCGACTATCCAGTCACCATAAACGGCGAAGTCCCACATCTGCTGACGATCGACAACTCGCTTTGGATTGGCGATCTGCTGCATGTGTCCATGCTTTTCGCGACCATTGCGCTGGCAATGCTCACTTATCGCTATATAGAGGAACCAGGCCGACTCTGGAGCCGAGAATATACCAGCCAGCGCCCATTGCCGCAGTCAATTGCAGAAGCCTAATCACTCGATGACACGAAAGAAATTTGATCAATGATGTCATGTTTGGATGGCACCCGTTTGGCAATGCGATTTTGAACGATATTTGAGCTTTGCGGGTCGGGTGCAGCCATGTCTCCCGCCGGCACCGTAAAGTTTACTGTGAATCGGCGCAATTACCTGACCCGACCTACCGCTGAATTTTCAGTAGCTTATGACGCTGATCGGCGCCGTAACCCCATGCCAGTCGTCACCCCATCCGGCGCCCTTTTCCATGATGAAGTAGCGAAAGACTTTCCCTTCGCGGTAGTCGACGAGCGCGAAATGCGTGCCATTTGGGACAGGCTTGCCCGCCTTCACGGCCCCGATCGCTTCGCGGGTCGTCATGATGTGTTCGGTGACCTCGCCGCGCATCACCGTGGTGTAGTGAACGAGCTTGCTGATATCAGGCATCGTAGCCTTGGTCGGTTCGGCATCCACCTGCCAGCCGACCATGACGACGCCGCATGCTATGGCGGCGAGGACGGGAAGTCGGGAACGAGCACGCGTCATTGCTGACCCTCCGATGGTTGCGAGAAGTATTGGGCGTCGGTGACTAGCTCCAGCCAGTCGACAGACTTGCCATTTAAGGACTCCGAGAAGGCGATGTGCGTCATCCCATTCCTCGGAGATGCGCCATGCCAGTGCTTCACGCCCGGCGGGATCCATACCGTGTCGCCGGACCGGATCTCCTGAAGCGGCCCGCCCCACGTCTGTACTAGGCCCACTCCGCTGGTTACGATGAGGGTCTGACCGAGAGGGTGGCTGTGCCACGCCGTGCGTGCGCCGGGTTCGAAGGTTACGGTCGCGCCGCCCACCGTTGCGGGCGCCGTTGCCTTGAAACTGTCCTCGACCCGAACGGATCCGGTAAATCTATCAGGGGCTCCGACGATCGCTGGCTGCGATCCGGCATGAAGAATGGTGATCGCTTCGCTTGCCAACGCAGGCGATGCCGACATGAACGCCGCCGCCGCTACCGCCGAAGCCACTGTCATCTTCTTTTCGGTCATTCGGCGAAGACCTCCTTGGCAATAGCCACAGCCGAAACGGCGCTCGGCCATCCGGAGTAGAAAGCCATGTGCGTGATCGTCTCGACGATCTCATCCTTGGTGAGGCCATTCTGCAGGCCGAGGCGGATATGTGATTTGAGCTGATCGGGACGGTTCAGCGCGATCAGAGCCGAAATCGTCACCAAGCTGCGATCCCGCTTGGACAGACCGGGTCGCTCCCAGATGTCCTTGTAGAGCACGTCATCAGTCAGTTCGGCCAGTTTCGGGGCTGTGTCCCCCATGAGCTGCTGGGCACGAGAGGTCATTGGACTTTCCTTCGGTTTATTGACAGGCTGGGCGCGGACAACGCCGGGGAGCGTCGCCAACACTATGCCGATGGTGAGAAACGTGTTCAGAAACAGGTGGCGCGCCATCGCTTCCTCCTCAGGCCAGCGTTCGGTCGAAGAACGGTGCGAGCTTGCCCAGCGCCGCATTCACGTACTCGGGAACCCAGTAGGTCTCGATGTGCTTGGCACCCTCGATCCTGAAGAGTTCCTTGTCTTTCGTGCCTGTCGCCTTGGGGAACGCGTCCTCGGTCATGTAGAGCGTGTCGGCGGCGGTCCCCGCAATCATCAGGAGGGGCACATCGATGAGGCCGATTTCATCTGTGGCGTCCCAGCGCATCAGGTCCATCAGGCTGCTCATCGTATACTTGAAGGTCGAGCCGGGATGCGCGTTGGTCCGCCAGTAGTAGTGATACCCCTGACGATAGAGGTCGAACGGGAGCGCATCGATCTGCGCGTCCGTCAGATTGGCGTCGCCGGCATAGAGGACTTCGCCACCCGCAGCTTCCTGCGCACGGGCCGCCGAGGCCTGCTGCAGCCGCTTCTGGATCGTGTCCATCTGAGAATCCTGGAAGCCGTTCCGACGGACACGCCCGGAATTGAACATGCTCAACGTCGCAACCGCCTTGAAGCGTTTGTCGGTCTTGGCGGCAGCGAGAGAGTAGCCGCCTCCGCCGCAGATTCCGAACAGCCCGAGGCGCGCAGTGTCCACGCCGGGAAAGCCGCTGATGAAATCCGCCATCCCGTGAATGTCCTCAATGCGGTACTGAGGTTTGTCGACGCTGCGCGGCGCTCCGCCGCTTCCACCTTGATAGGCCGCGTCGGCGGTGATCGTGATGAAGCCGCGCTCTGCAAGTCGCTGCGCATAGAGACCGGTCGTCTGCTCCTTCACCCCACCGTTGGGATGGGCGAGCACGATCGCCGGATATTTCTTGCCGGGATCGTAGCCCGCGGGCGTATAGACGTTCGCCACGATATCGAGATTGTTGAGCTTGTAGGTCACCCGGTGGATGTTCACCTTGCCCGGCTCGTTCTTTGTGACCGCCCCGTCATAGACGAGCGTGAATGGGTTTTGCTTGTAGTCGGCGGCCACAGTTTCGGTGGTGGTCATTGCCGGAACTCCTATGATTGCACCTGAGATGATCAGCGCGGTCGCGCCCAAAAACTCGCGTCGTCTGCTGTCTATGACTTCCGTCATGTCCGGCTCCTGAAGTCGGTGTTCGAAATCGTCGGGGAAAAGATAGCGGCTTACAGCACGGGCGATTAGACGGCTCGTTCCGCTAGGGCCTATTAGAGCTGCTTATTAATCACGATCACTTGATAAGCTGTGATGGAATAAAACCAGCGGAGCCCGGAAAGCGCGAATTTCGGACCGCATTCGACAGCAGCGAACAGCAGGGGATTACTTAGCCAAGGATTGGCTGGCTGAGGCTAACGACAACTCTAAGCTCAGTCGGACGCCGATTGCGCGAGATCCGGTCGTTCGCAATCCTTGGTCATCTCGATCATGGTGGCTCGGAAGCCCATTCGTTCGAACAAGGCTTGAGCACCATTGTTCTTGTAGGCGGTCGAAAGGACGATCCGCGGAGCGCCTTTTCCTGCAAGCATCGTGATGGCTTGTTCCAGCAAGCATCTGCCGATGCCTTCCCTCCGCCTCCGTGGATCAACAAGATGTCGTGAATAACCCCCGCCGGGCCTCGGAGGGCCATGTAGTCGGCGCCCTCGAGCGCAGCGTTGACGTAACCGATGATGGAATCCCGATCTTCGGCTACGAGGACAACTACGTCGTCGCGGACGACCTGGCTCGCGAGCCACGACGCGTATTTGTCGGGTGTGGTCGACCCTGCGGGAATGAACCGGCTGGGTCCCACTTGTTGTGCAGCGACATGAGTGACGCGCCGTAGGATCCGAGAACCGCAGCGTCAGCTCGCACAGCAGGTCTTATGGTGATCGATTCGAGGTGCTGCTGGGACATGTTGGTACCGCGAGATAGGCGCCGGAGGCCCGGCGATGGTCTTCGAGACTCCATAAACGTGCTCGCCAGGGGATCGTTCGAAATCCTGTGCGCCTGCTTATGTGATGCGGGAACGACACGGCAATCGCACGGGCTACCGCGAGGCGACAAGCGTCTTGCGTCGCGGCAACAACGGGAGAAGGGCCTCAATCGATCAGTCGAGCTTCTTTTCCGCCAGAAACTTTGCGATCTGGTTGGCGATCTCGACGTTGTTCAGGTCTGACATCAGGAAGTGGGTGCCGCCCTTGATGCCAATGTCGGGCAAGTGAATGAGCGTGGCGTCCCCACCGTGCTTGTTGACCGCATCGACCCAAAGTTTTGCCATTGCGAGCCGCACACGCCAGTTGTCCTGACCGCGTTCGGCCGTCGGCTCGGTCGGGAAGTTGTCACCGTAGTAGATGACGATCGGCAGCTTGGTCAGCTTCTCGAAATCGGCGACGGGCACCGCTTCGCCCTTGAGCGTTCCAGCGGCGCTCGGCATGTCGGCCGGAACTTCGCCTTCCGGGAAGATGAAGCCGCTCCCCGGCTCAAGCGCGACGATGGCCTTGACGTTCGGATTCTTGATTGCCGTCAACCAGCCGGGGCCGCCAGCCTGTGAATGGGTGAACAGGATCCCCGGACCGGTCTTGTCGAACAGCGCGGACATGGCATCGGAGATCACGTTGGCGTCGAATGGCCCGGTGTTGGGTGTCACGGAGCGGAAGAACTGATCAAGCGCCTCGGGGTCGCGGGAGAACTGGACGTTCGAAAAATACTCCGGCCACTTGCCGATGCGGAACTGGTCGAAGAAGAGCTGGTCGTATGGTGTCGGCTCGATCGTTGTCGCGACGGTGCTGTTACCTGCACGTCCGCGACGCGGCTGATCGACGAGATAGACCGGGTAGCCGCGACGAAGGAAGATGTTTTGGAAGCCTTCGCGGCCGTCGGGCGTCGTCTCCCAGCTTCGGGCGGACTGGAAGGCTCCGTGGAGCATCACGATCGGCAGAGACTTGGGATTCGGCGGGATTTGATAGAATACGTAGGCATGGTCGCCATGCAGGGTCTGTCCTGCTGCCGTGGGAGCGTTGTTGTCGTAGGTTCCCGGCGCACTCGATACCGTACCCCCGACGGCGAAGCTTCCTTGCTCCTGGATTGTCAAAGGCTCCTGCTTCAAAGCGGTTTGGGCACCTGCCACGCCCGACGAGAGAAGCAGGACGGAAAGCGAGAGGGCGGATAGGGTTCTGGCGAACATGTTCGGTACCTGCCTTGAAACATTGAGCTGGCAGGAGATTACCCGAGCATCATTCAGATGATTAGGGACGCATTTCCGATTGAAGGTATAAGCTCACCTTATCAATCCGCTGTGTTGATGCCGTTCATGTCCTATACCGAAGAGCGTCCACGACGAGCTGGAATGCAGGGGACGCGTGGCGGCGGTTAGGGTAGTAGAGATGATATCCGGGGAACGGTGCGCACCAGTCTTCGAGAACTCGTATCAGGGTGCCCTTAGCGAGATCCTCCGCCACAAGGTCATCGGGCATGTACGCAAGGCCGAGGCCGCGACGGACTGCATCAAGACGCATCGCGATGTTGTTGAATATCATCTGCCCTTCGACACGCACGTTCAATTCATGCCCGCCCTTTTCAAACTCCCACTGGAGAATGTTGCCATGCGTCGGCATGCGCATCTGGATGCAGTTGTGGGCCGTGAGATCCTGTGGGACTTCCGGCCACGGGTGCTGACGGAAATAGGACGGAGCGCCGACGACGGCCATGCGCATCTCTGGCCCGATCTTGATCGCGATCATGTCCTTGGCAAGTTGCTCGCCGAGCCGGACGCCTGCATCGTAGCGCTCCGCAACGATATCGGTCAGGCCGTAGTCAACGGTGATCTCGACATTGACATCGGGATTGTCAGGCAGGAACTTGTCGAGCGCGGGCGCCAGGACCGAGATCGCGGCGTGCTCTCCTGCCGTGATCCTGACCGTCCCCGCTGGCTTGTCACGCATCTCGGTGAGGGCTGCAAGCTCCGCCTGGATCTCCTCGAAGCGCGGCCCGGCCGTCTGGAGAAGACGTTCGCCCGCTGCGGTCGGAGACACGCGGCGGGTCGTCCGCGTCAGCAAGCGGAGGCCCAACCGCTCTTCCAGTCCCCGGACAGTCTGACTAAGCGCCGATTGCGAAACTCCGAGCTTCACCGCCGCCCGCGTAAAACTCTCCTCGCGCGCGACGGTCACGAAGGCGACCAGATCGTTGAAGTTCTCCTGCGGCATTCATTAGGCATCCTTATAGCTTCATCCCGATTACTGCCCCTAATCGACATGGTGAGCAAGAGCTATCTTTCCGTCATCGCAACGCAGCTTGCCGCGGAGGACGTCAAGCAGGCAAGTCAATGGGACTGCAATGTCTGACGCAAACACAGCTACCTCGCCATCGAACAAGACAGCGATCCTTTCGATCATCCTCATCAGCTACGTGATGATCGTGCTCGACATCTCTGTCGTCCTCACGGGCCTGCCGAAGATCCATAACGAACTTGGCTTCACGGATGCCGGGCTTGCCTGGGTGCAGAGCGCCTATACGCTGACCTTCGGTGGCTTCCTCCTCCTTGGCGCGCGTGCCGGGGACATACTCGGCCGCCGTCGGATGTTCGTCGTCGGCATGACGATCTTCACCGTCGCCTCCGTCGCCATCGGAGCGTCTCAATCGTCCGCATGGATGCTGTCGTGGCGTGCGATCCAGGGACTGGGATCTGCGATCCTCGCGCCAACGACGCTCGCTCTCCTGCAAACCACGTTCGATGAAGGCGAAGAACGTGTGCGGGCCGTTTCGCTGTACAGCGCCGCAGCAGGTGTGTCCGCGACAGTCGGTCTCGTCGTTGGCGGACTGCTTGCGGACTGGCTCTCCTGGCGGGTCGGGTTCCTGATCAATCTCCCGATCGGCATCGCCACGGTTGCCGCGGCCCGCATCTACATCCACGAAACAAAGAAGCGTCCGGGAACGTTTGACATGTTCGGTGCAGTGACTTCGACGCTCGGCATGGCCGCTTTCGTCTACGGATTCATCCGTTCCGCCCAGTCGGGATGGGACATCATAACCGTGACGACACTGGTTTTCGCCGTCATCATGCTCGGGGCGTTTGTGCTGATCGAGCGTCGTGCAAGGCAGCCGATCCTTCCACTTCGCCTGTTCGCGGACATCGAGCGCTCCGGCGCCTATGGTGCCCGTGCGCTCTACATCAGTGCCATGGTCGGCTTCTTCTTTTTCACGACGCTGTACCTACAGCAGGTCGCGGGTCTGCGCCCGGCACTGGCGGGACTTGCCTTCGTCCCCGCCACGATGCTGCATGTCCCGGTCGCGATGATCGTGCCTCGTCTCATCAGACGCTTCGGCCGGAATGCTGTTCTTATTGTGGGCATGCTGATCGGCATCGTCGCTATGGCCTGGCTCAGCCGGGCGGGGGTGGGTTCGAACTATTGGACGGCCGTGGCGTTGCCAATGGTGTTGATCGGCATCAGCCAGGGACTGACACTCAGCCCGCTGACATCGTCTGGCGTCGTTCGGGTCGATCATGCGGACGCGGGAGCAGCCTCCGGCGCGGTCAACGTCGCCCACCAGATCGGCAGTTCCGTCGGTCTCGGCGTTCTCATCGCCATCGCCGCCATCGGATCGAATGGCCTCAGCGGAGCCGACCTGACAGCATATCGAGTTTCCCATGCGTTCGACGCAGGAACCGTCATGCTGATCGCGACATTGGTGATCTCGCTTCTGACCATCGTCCCTGCTGCACGGCGGCAGTCTAAATCCCAGGAAGAAGTCGCGCCGACAGAATGCGCGGCCTGATCAAGGAGAATGACCATGAAGAAAAGAACTATTGGAACGCTCGAGGTATCGACGCTCGGCCTCGGATGCATGGGCCTCAGCCACGGCTACGGAGCGGCGACCACGACGAAGGATGCCGTAGCACTCATCCGGGCGGCACATGACCGCGGCGTGACCTTCTTCGACACCGCACAGGTCTACGGCCCGTTCACCAACGAGGAGGTCGTCGGGGAAGCTCTCCAGCCGATCCGGGACAAGGTCGTGATCGCGACCAAGTTCGGCTTCGAACTCCCGAGCCCGGACGGCGGCCAGCATATGAACAGTCGGCCCGACTACATCCGGCAGTCCGTCGAGGCATCGCTGAAGCGGCTGCGAACGGATGTGATTGATCTTCTCTACCAACATCGCGTCGATCCGAACGTTCCGATCGAGGATGTGGCGGGGACAGTCAAGGATCTGACCACGGAAGGCAAGGTCAAGCATTTCGGCCTGTCTGAAGCTGGCGCTCAGACCATCCGCAAGGCCCATGCAGTGCAACCGGTGACCGCGCTCCAGAGCGAGTACTCGCTGTTCTGGCGCGAGCCCGAGAAGGAGATCATCCCGACGCTGGAAGAACTCGGTGTCGGGTTCGTGCCGTTCAGCCCGCTCGGCAAGGGATTCCTGACGGGCAAGATCGACGAAACGGCGACCTTCGGCCCCGGCGACTTCCGCAGCGTGGTTCCGCGCTTCCAGGCGGAGAACCTCAAGGCGAACAAGGCGCTAGTGGCAGCCTTGACGCAGATAGCCGAGGCAAAGGGCGTCACGCCCGCGCAGATCGCGCTAGCATGGCTGCTGGCTCAGAAGGATTGGATCGTGCCGATTCCCGGTACCACCAAGCTGCACCGCCTGGAGGAAAACCTCGGCGCGGCAACCGTAGACCTCAGCGCCGGCGACGCATCCGAAATCGCCGACGCCCTCGCGAAGATCGACATCGTCGGAGACAGATACCCCGCGCACCTTCAGGCGCGGGTTGGAAAATAAGGCAAGCGAGCACAGTTCCCCCATCCATACAAAGGATATGAAAATGACCACCACCGTACCCAACGTCACCCTGAACAACGGGGTCCAGATGCCGATCCTAGGTTTCGGCGTATTCCAGGTTCCTGATCCCGCAGAGTGCGAGCGCAGCGTCCGCGATGCGATCGACGTCGGCTACCGTCTGCTCGATACCGCGACCTCGTACGGCAATGAAGAAGCTGTCGGCACCGCGATCCGTAACCACGGCATCGATCGAAAGGAACTGTTCGTCACGACCAAGCTCTGGATCGAGGACGCGACGTACGAGGGGGCCAAGGCCGCTTTCGAGCGTTCGCTGAACAAGCTGCAGCTCGATTATCTCGACCTCTGGCTCATCCACCAGCCCTACGGCGACGTCTACGGCGCATGGCGTGCGATGGAGGAGTTGTACGAGGCGGGCCGCATCCGCGCGATCGGGGTCAGCAACTTCTATCCCGACCGTCTGGTCGACTTCGTACTCCATAACAAGGTCGTCCCCGCGGTCAATCAGATCGAAATCCATCCATTCCATCACCAAAACGACGCTCAGCAAATTCTCGAGGAATACGGTGTTCAGCCTGAAGCCTGGGGTCCATTCGCGGAAGGGAAGAACGGGCTGTTCACGAACGAGCTCCTGCAGTCGATCGGAAAGAAGCATGGCAAAAGCGTCGCGCAGATCGTGCTGCGGTGGCTGATCCAGCGCAATATCGTCGCGATCCCGAAGTCTGTGCGGAAAGAACGCATGGCCGAGAACTTCTTGGTCTTCGACTTCGAACTCGACCAGGACGACGTCGCCTCGATCAGCGCGCTCGACCAGAAGACCAGCAGCTTCTTCGATCATCGCGATCCGGAGAAAGTGAAGTGGCTCGGCACCCGCAAGCTCTGATCAAGAGACCCGAATGCTGCTCACGCGATCTTATTTCGACCGACGCAGCATCAGAGGCGACGAGCAGTCGCCTCTCATCCTCTAGCAGCCGGACCTAGAGATCCTTGCGCTCGGCGATTTAGCTGGCATGATTATACCAGAGGCTCTATGACGCCACAGGGCGAGTGATATCGGGGTATTCTCGATAGCGACGGGATCAAATGCAGGCAGCATAGGCTGCCTCACTCCTCATCGTCTTCCAGTTTGGCGCCCACAATTCTGCGGGAACCGCGCGGCGATCGAGCAATTGCCCTTTTTGCCCCGCGTATCACTCGATGTAAGTGGGGCAAATTGTGTGGCGCGCGAACCCGGCTTGCTTAAACTCAGTGGTGGTTGCGTCGTTCAGCGAGAGCTTCTACCCTTCAATCGCTCGGCGCGCTCCGATTGGCGCCACGTTTGGGGATTGGCTTGCAGACAGAAACTTCCCGCCTACAGCTTCGACCTTCTATGGGTGCCGTAAAGTTAACTGGCAGAAGGCATGCCGATGGATTTTGTTGCGCGCTTCGTTCATAGGCGAGCGATAGTTGCCCACAGTTGCATGGCTGCGGCACGCAGTTCGCGCTGATGGCTGGAGGCGATGTCGTGGCGGGCAATGTGAAAGAGGTTGGCGATCGGATCATGGATGGAGACGAAGCATTGGAGATGCCGCCTCGACTTGAAGCGTTTCATGATCCGTTCCCGCCGACGGATTGGTTGGTGGGAATTCTCCGCCCGATTGTTCAGGCCGTTGTGAGAACGATGCGCGACACTTGGCATGATCAGTCGCTTTGCCGCATCGTAGGATCGAAGCTTGTCGGTGATCGTGACGCGCGGGGCAGATCCTTGCCCTTTCAGAAGCTTGCGCATCAACCGCTTGGCAGCGCTGGCATCGCGGCGGCTTTGGACCAGAACATCGAGGACGAAGCCGTCCTGATCCACGGCGCGCCAGAGCCAGATGCTATGACCATTTCTCCTTGCGAAGTTATGCTGACAGCGCCGCATTGGCCGACGGCCATTTCGGCCGGGAGAAGGATGAGTTCATCATGATTGATTACGATGCATATATTGGGCTGGACGTCCATAAGGCGTCTATTTCTGTCGCAATTGCCGATGCGGGCAGGTCGGGTGAGGTTCGCCTCTTCGGCACGATTCCGAACGAGCCGGAAGCAATCTCCAAGCTCGTGAAGAAGCTTGGAAATCGGCGGATTGAGTTTGTCTATGAGGCTGGTCCGTGCGGATACAACGTCTATCGACAGATCGAAGCTCTTGGGTTTGATTGCAGGGTTGTCGCACCGAGCCACACCCCTGTCCGGCCGGGCAGTCGGCAGAAGAATGATACTCGCGACGCTATGATGCTCGCACGCTTGTTGCGTGCTGGCGAGCTAACCTTTGTGTGGGTGCCAGACGCAGTGCATGAGGCGATGCGGGATCTGGTGCGGGCTCGTTCTGTCGCTTCTCACGATGGGCGGAAAGCACGCACATTGATACAAATGTTTTTGCTGAAGCATGACTTACGATATCCAGCAAAATCTTGGACATGCAGCCATCGAACGTGGCTACGCAATCGACAGTTCCATCATCACGCGCAGCAAATTGCTTTTCAGAGCTACCTAAATCGACTCGAACAGGCCGAAGCTCGCAAAAAGGAACTCGAGGAACAGATTGCGCTCGTTTCCCAAACGTGGTCCCTGGGACGAACGGTGTTGAATCTACAAGCTTTCAAGGGTGTGGGCTTGGTCATTGCAGCCACGTTAGTTGCCGAGGTCGGAACATTCTCACGTTTCGACAATCCGCGTAAGCTCATGGCGTACCTAGGCTTGGTGCCAGGTGAACACTCAAGTGGCGGATCTATCCGACCGAGAGGAATAACCAAGACAGGCAATTGCGCTCTACGCGCCTTGTTATTCGAAGCAGCCTGGAGTTACCGCGGGCAAGCCAAGGTGGGCGACTGGATGCACAAGCGCCGCCCCGACGTTCCACAGGCCATCAATGATATTGCATGGAAAGCTCAAGTGCGGCTGAACGCTCGTTATCGCAAGCTGGTCGGGTCAGGCAAAAAGAGTACTGTGGCCATCACTGCCGTTGCTCGCGAACTCGTTGGATTTCTTTGGGACGTAGCTCGTAGATCCGAAGACGGAATAGTGTCACCCACGGCTTAAAGCGTCATTCACAATCAACGATCGGGAATGGTCAGGGCGTCGGGAGCGGAGAAGGAATCCTCGAAGAAAACATTTGGACGGGTTCGTCCTACGTCCGCAGCCAGATCGAGGCAGCCTTCCGACGCATCGTCACCATTGGGTAACCAACCCCAGAACAAGAGTTTGAGCAACCGTCGAGTAGACCCGGCGCTCTGACCCATCTCGACCGTGACAAAATCTTAAAAGCGACCCGCACAAGCGGGTGGCTCTTTAAAGTGCGTCCCAACTCTCGACAATGGTCATAAGAATATTTCTTTCCCTTGATCGTTACGACCATCTCGTCGAGGTTCCATTTGTCGGCAAACTTGCCTCGTGACCGCCGCCGGAGCTGGTAAGCGAATTTGCGT
This sequence comes from Rhizobium sp. ASV20, assembly GCF_016429015.1. GTDB lineage: Bacteria > Pseudomonadota > Alphaproteobacteria > Rhizobiales > Rhizobiaceae > Rhizobium. The sequence continues at coordinate 55 of NZ_JAELTU010000076.1, read as the reverse complement.
CCGAACTTCACGGCCCACTCCGACACGGTTTGAAACGAGACATCAATGCCCCGCT
>NZ_JAELTU010000727.1 GCF_016429015.1 Rhizobium sp. ASV20 | reverse complement strand
GTCATATCTTTTGCGAGCCTTTGTCGTGCGGCAATCGGCTTGGTAAGCCATACAGTTTGAGCACGTGGGCTGCACCATATCGCATTTAATCTTCTTGAAAAAGCACAAATCGCAGGCTGTAATTGTTTTAGTTAGCAAATTAACTGGGATGTTCCGAGAGTTGTTTAGCACCTTTTCTCCTGTTTACTTGGTATGTGATGTCCATGCTGGTAGAGTTTAGCAGACGGTGGCCAACATGTACAATGGAAAGACGTGTCTGTGGGTGCGAGATAAAGAGCTGCGAGAAGCGGAGGAGAGTTTTAAAATGCTTTCATAGACGTACTCGTCTAAGGAATAGAGGTCTCTGATAGGACCGAAACCAAAGCCTGGTGGGCTGACGGTTACAAAACTCCGGCTACTGAGGGA
>NZ_JAELTU010000726.1 GCF_016429015.1 Rhizobium sp. ASV20 | reverse complement strand
CCTTTTACCCAGGCACGTCGCAATGACCGACAAGGACCGGAAGAAGGTGGTGGTCCGACGGCTCGAACAGCTCTTCACCGGCAAGATTAACGGTCGATACAAGACCAAGCAGCAGGCTCCCAATCCCCATGGAAACGATGTGACTGTGGCATCTGCCTTCGTCGAGCGGCCACCAAGCCAAAGTCAGCAACAGTATCTTAATGTTCATCAGCCTCCCGGCCTTGTATCCGCAGCCGCCGCCGCCGAAGCAGCTCGAGAAGCTCGTATCCTACCAGCCGGTAAGAAGAGCAGATCTCGAGAATACAATTCCACGTCCATTTCCAATTCAAACGGCGACCAAACCGAGTCCGGAGGTAACGGTAACAGTAGTGGCTCAGGCCATAATACCTCGCCGCCTCAACAACC
>NZ_JAELTU010000725.1 GCF_016429015.1 Rhizobium sp. ASV20 | reverse complement strand
GTATTAGACGCGCCATGGTTACGGCACCTACGCAATACGCTAAATTTCTCTAGCTATATAGTAAATGGAGCTTTAAGATGTAAAAAACAAAACAAAAAAAAACAGCTAATACATCACAAAAGGGAACTGACCTGCCAGCCAGGCGCAAAACCATGGTCCGTCGGAATCGCGACGTGCCGGCGTCTTGCAGAAGCCGTGAAGTACTTGAAACGACCACCTTCCCAGCAAGGCAAGCATCGTTTTATTTGGTGGAGAAGTGCCGCCGGTTCAGCAAGGTTCAGGTTCCGTCCTTCCCACCGGGCCCGCTGGTCAATTATTAGGGACCAAAGGTACAGTACCTACGTGAGTAGTGGCACAGAAACCGTCCTGGAGGCGGAAAGTTGACAACTCCGCGGCGCGATGGAC
>NZ_JAELTU010000724.1 GCF_016429015.1 Rhizobium sp. ASV20 | reverse complement strand
GGACAGTTCGGCTTCTCCCCTGATCCAAACACCGGGAGCTTCCATTTAGATTCAAATCTGCATTTGCCGCACGCTGCCCCCGAATTTTACCACCGCGAGAAGCGAAGTAACACGTTTCCTTCTCTTGGCCTCGATTTCACCAACCAACCTCAACATCTTGGCAGTGATCCACTGACACCACGCCATCTGCCACCGTCGACCTTATCATCCTCCAGCCTCGACTCACCAGCTCACGAACTGAACAACGCGCCATTCCCTATTGATACTGCAATAGTGTCCTCACCCGGGTTGCGCCGTACCACTAGTAACTCGAGCATTTCGGCGCGTACCAGCGGGAATCCGATACCGAATGGCACCGTGTTAGCCACAACTGCAGACTCGTCACCTGTATCTCCCACACAGGAC
>NZ_JAELTU010000723.1 GCF_016429015.1 Rhizobium sp. ASV20 | reverse complement strand
ATATTATACGACCACTTTGAGGTGGACAAGACAGATTTGGAGGATACAAAAGGATATCAAGGGCTGGAAAGCAAAAACTATGACCAGGTGTTCCGCCCCTTGGTGCTTCAATGGTCTCGCCTGCACACGGCCGGGCTACACGCATTCTTTCGCCTTTGGAATCTTACCGGCGCCGAGATGGATGACTTTGACAAGGTGGCCGAGCTCGTACGCATACTAATCGAGCAGGTGGTGGGACGGGCGTCACGGACCAAGGATGTTCTCGAGGTGGAAGACGACATGATAGATTACGATGTTGCACGCCTGCGGGAGCTGCAGATGGAGCTGATTGAGCTGTCGTTTGAGGAAACGTGGGGTCAGCACTTGTACCAAGTACGCGAAGTTCTCAAACAAGAAGCTCTTCAA
>NZ_JAELTU010000722.1 GCF_016429015.1 Rhizobium sp. ASV20 | reverse complement strand
ACCTTGTAATGACGCTTTTTCTTCCCCGTCTGATCCATGCCCAGCAAAAGCCATTAATTAGCTGCACTCACTATTCCAGGCAGGTCGCCGCAATCAGTGGCCATCTGCGAGTTCAACGCTTGATTCCACCCTACCATTGCATTGCATTGCTGCTTTCTGCTGTCCAACTCGCGTCTTTTCCGACGTAACATCGCGTCCTCTGTCGAAACCTTGCCTCCTGCAACTTCACCACCACCACCACCACCACCAGTACCGTTCACGCGCCCGCTGCCAGCCATTTTTCGTCCTGCAAGCTAGCGTCCAAGCTAGACACGACCAATTATCCCAGTCACGACTTGGTCCGCCGAAATTGATTCGCTGCCCTCAGAGCCGAGAGCACCCACAGCCTTTTGCACGCTGCATGTC
>NZ_JAELTU010000721.1 GCF_016429015.1 Rhizobium sp. ASV20 | reverse complement strand
ATGATACACTATAAATAAACAATTCCTTATATAGCAACTCAGCTCAGCTTAACTTGCATTTGTTCTCTCAATTTTTCTTCCATTTTCCTTACCCTTTTCGCCTTCATTCACACTCCCGCCTTTTATTAGCACGTTGCAGACGGCAGTAAAATAAGGCGGACCGCGGGCGGAACAGGCCGCCCCACTTTCGTCGGCTGTGGGGGCACAAGCACAGGAATTTCTAGATGATTCTGAAAGCTACTCTCTGCTCAATTTACTTTCTCCTTCCATCATCGTCCACCAATCCTCTCCTCTCTTCAATGCTCACAACTCGACGCCATCGCACAGTGCTGACGCCGTAAAAAACCACCAAATGTACGTATACTTTCCATTGTTTCTGCTCTGTCTCTTATACACATCTGACGC
>NZ_JAELTU010000720.1 GCF_016429015.1 Rhizobium sp. ASV20 | reverse complement strand
GATCTCGTGCATAGCCGCCATAACGATTGCGTCTTCCAGTCGCACAGATTGATACTCACGGCCTGAACGACGGCAGAGCGAATTGACGCATTGCGCTTGCCATGGCTCTGTCCTATGACTGCAAGCCTTATCCGCGGAGGCGGTGGTGGGAACTCGTATGCGCAAGCGGATTTTCGGGACGACGCAGTGGCTGGTGCGCATTTTATGCGCCATGGCCCTGTTGTCTGTCGGCTTCGCGCATCAGCCGATCGTCGCGGTGGCGGACGAAATATCACCGATAGAGCTTGCTCAATACAGGCTTCCGGACGGATCCTTGCCTGTGCTCTGCGTCACCTACAAGGATGCTGACGGCAAAGTTCACGGAAAGGCCTTTGTACCTGGGTGCGAGGCATGTAGGATTGCCTC
>NZ_JAELTU010000719.1 GCF_016429015.1 Rhizobium sp. ASV20 | reverse complement strand
CACTAGAGCTCTTTGTTATAATTATTTAATTTAATACTACCGGAATAGGAAACAAGCCTTTTACTTCTGTTGAACGATACAACTTTTATTTATTTTTTTAAATACTTTATTCTTATTTCTTTTATTCTGTTTCCTTGTCCCTTTCTCGCCTTCTTCTTGTCCCTCGCGTGGCGAGCTGTGACATATTCCTCATGGCCTCGAACGGCGTCACTTCTTTACGATGCACGCCGCGTAAAACCCCACGTCGGAGCATCACGGAATACTCCAGCCTAATGAAACACATACATCTGCAAGTAACATTGTTTTCATTTCTAATTATCGACTCATTCTATATGTACCTCGCAAATTTCATCAGTCCAAGTGTATTCTCCTCGCTTGTGCCATCATGTCATGTCCACAACCATAC
>NZ_JAELTU010000718.1 GCF_016429015.1 Rhizobium sp. ASV20 | reverse complement strand
CCACCAAGCTCAACCACCGCCCGCCAACGCCGCCCGTCATATCATCACCACAACAGCAGCTTCTCTCCTCCTGCCTCAACTCTCGTCTTTCTTCTTCAACCGCCTCGCCTCCCCTCCCCCCTGCCACAGCCCGCCGTACCATGGCCTATCCGCCGTCGTATCGCGAAATGGCCCCTCCTCTGCCAAGCATCGTCGTCCCTGGTGGCGACCGCTACGCCTCTTCACACGACATGTCCTTTCCCCCCTCCAACGCAATGGCTATTCCTGGGATAGAGCATCATCATCATGTGCCTCCGCCTCTGCCGCCTCCGCCCGAGCCCTTTGGCCGCACTCCTCGCCATCCGGATGATATCAAGAGGGAGCGACGCGATCTGTCTCGCGGCGAATCCTTTGCCAGCACCTACAG
>NZ_JAELTU010000075.1 GCF_016429015.1 Rhizobium sp. ASV20 | reverse complement strand
CTTCGAGCGTCTTCGGAATGTCGAGGATAGCCTTGGCGCCGGCGCAGACGACGATCACGCCGGTGCGGGCAAGTTCTTCAAGATCGGCCGAGATGTCGAAGCTCTCTTCAGCGCCACGGTGCACGCCGCCGATGCCGCCGGTTGCGAAAACCTTGATGCCGGCGCGGGCAGCGGCGATCATCGTGGCGGCAACAGTGGTCGCGCCGGTGCGACGCTCGGCGATTGCGAACGCGATGTCGGCGCGCGAGACCTTCATGGCGCCTTCCGTCTTGGCGAGCGCTTCCAGTTCTTCAGGCTCCAGGCCGATATGCAAAGTGCCGTGAATAACGGCGATGGTTGCCGGTACGGCGCCCTTCTGCCGGATGATCGCTTCGACGCTGCGGGCCATCTCGATATTGCCCGGGTAGGGCATGCCGTGGGTGATGATGGTTGATTCGAGAGCGACGATCGGCGCGCCGCGCAGCTTTGCGGCGGCAACTTCCTTCGAATAGGAGATCGGAAGCAGGGGCGAGATAGGCTGAGTCATTTTCGTTTCCAATTCACTGAAACTATTTACGCGTTTTGAAGAAGCTTCATGACAGAATTTCGGCCTTGGGAACAAGTGCCAACATCGAGTTTAGCAGTTCGGGCGAAAGATTTTCGGCCGTCGCGAACGGAGATTGCACGGTGATCGCCGCCGCCGCCGTACCGTGACGAACAGCTTCGGCGAGGTCGTGACCGGCCAGCAGGGCGGCCAGAACGCCGGAAGCGAGCGAATCTCCCGCTCCGGTGACATCGGCGACGTTGTCGACGATCGGCGGCTGCAGGCTGACGACCGCATCCTGCGAGAATGCAATCAGCTCGCGTTTGCCGCGCGTGATGACGCCATTGCGCAACCCGAGCGCCCGCAATCCGCTGATCCATTCTCGAGGGTTTTCCGGACGGCTGCCCGTCAGCGCTGCGGCTTCGGCTTCATTGAGAAAGAGATGATCGATGCCGGCAAGGCATGGCTTCAGTCGCATGACTTTGGCGGGCGAGATCGCGATGGCCGCGACGGGCTTGCCGCCTGTTGCCGCTTTAATCGCGATTGCGGCTAGAGTCTCGGCCGGCAGATTGGCGTCGCAGAGAATGAGATCGGCCGCCTTGAACGCATCGCGAACGGCGCGAATCGCCAGGCGCCGGGGCGAGAACAGCTGGTAGAGCTCCATATCGGCAAGCGCGATGACCAGATTGCCGTCGCGCTCGAGGATCGCGGTATAGCTCGGCGTCTTGCGGTCGAGGAAGACGAAGGGCGTATCCTCGACGCCGGCATGGCTCGCGGCCTCCGCGACCATTTCGCCGGAGGGATCGCCGCCGCGCGGCGATATCATCCTGACATCGAAACCGAGACGGGCCAAATTGCGAGCTGCATTGAAGCCGCCGCCGCCGGGCTCTTCAAACCATGCTCCGGGGTTGCTGGCTCCGGGGGCCGTCTCGCCGAAAATGCGGCCACGCCGATCGACATGAGCACCGCCGAGAACGAGAATCTTCTTCGCCATATGGTTTTCCTCAGCAGTCAAAAAAGCGAATCGAGCCGTCCGCCAACATGGCGGAACCTATCGTCCCCGATATGTAAGTACCTGGTAAGAAAGGAGAAAACAAAAGTAGAACGGAATTCATTTTACCTTTTTCTTTCAATTGCTTGTTATGCTCTTGCGATAAGAGAACAAATAGAGTACAGAATTCTCATCAGCGGCGACATTGCTTGAGCGGCTTCAATAACCTAAAGGTGGATCGAATGTCTCAGAATTCTTTGCGGCTTGTAGAGGACAAATCGGTGGATAAAAGCAAGGCACTTGAAGCGGCACTCTCTCAAATTGAGCGGTCGTTCGGCAAGGGCTCGATCATGAAGCTCGGCTCAAACGAGAATGTGGTCGAAATCGAAACGGTTTCCACTGGCTCTTTGAGCCTCGATATTGCCCTTGGCATCGGCGGCTTGCCGAAGGGTCGTATCATCGAAATCTATGGACCGGAAAGCTCCGGTAAGACCACGCTGGCGCTGCAGACCATCGCAGAGGCACAGAAGAAGGGCGGCATCTGCGCCTTCGTCGACGCGGAACATGCGCTCGATCCGGTATATGCCCGCAAGCTTGGCGTCGACCTGCAGAATCTTTTGATCTCGCAGCCGGATACAGGTGAGCAGGCGCTCGAAATTACCGATACGCTGGTACGCTCCGGCGCCATTGACGTTCTCGTCGTCGACTCCGTGGCTGCTCTGACGCCTCGCGCCGAAATCGAGGGCGAAATGGGCGACAGCCTGCCGGGCCTGCAAGCTCGCCTTATGAGTCAGGCGCTGCGCAAGCTCACGGCTTCGATCTCGAAGTCCAACACGATGGTGATCTTCATCAACCAGATCCGTATGAAGATCGGCGTCATGTTCGGCTCGCCTGAGACTACGACTGGCGGTAACGCGCTGAAGTTCTACGCCTCGGTTCGCCTCGATATCCGTCGTATCGGTGCGGTCAAGGAGCGCGAAGAGGTGATCGGCAACCAGACCCGCGTGAAGGTCGTCAAGAACAAGATGGCGCCTCCCTTCAAGCAGGTCGAATTCGACATCATGTATGGCGAAGGTGTTTCCAAGACCGGCGAGCTGGTCGATCTCGGCGTCAAGGCCGGTATCGTCGAAAAGTCCGGCGCATGGTTCTCCTATAACAGCCAGCGTCTCGGGCAGGGCCGCGAAAACGCGAAGATCTTCCTGCGCGACAATCCGGATCTTTCACGCGAGATCGAGTTGTCGCTGCGCCAGAACGCTGGCCTGATCGCCGACCGCTTCCTGCAGAACGGCGGCCCGGATTCCGGCGACGACGGCGACTCCGCAGGCGAGTAACGGTTTTGCGGGAGCAATTCCCGGGCTGATATAGCAAGAAATGCCGAAACCGGCCGCATTGTCCAAGGGATGTGCGGCCGGTTTTGTTCGTGCGGCTGGACAGCGCCCGGAGCGAACGATAAAAGCCACTGACTTTGACGCTAGATCGGTTCAACTCTTCACTGAAGCTTCGAACCGCTCTAGGCTATTGTTTTAACGCAATTCCAGGTGGAAAGCCGCTGCACACTTTTCCTGGAATTGCTCTCGTTGCTGACGGCAGTACTGAAGGGCCCCCTATGAGCGGTGTGAATGAAATCCGGTCGACCTTTCTCGACTATTTTAAGAAGAACGGTCACGAGATTGTGCCGTCGAGCCCGCTCGTACCGCGCAACGATCCGACATTGATGTTCACCAATGCCGGTATGGTGCAGTTCAAGAACGTCTTCACCGGCCTGGAGCAGCGTCCCTACTCGACCGCTTCGACCGCACAGAAATGCGTGCGCGCCGGCGGCAAGCACAACGACCTCGACAATGTCGGCTACACCGCTCGCCATCACACCTTCTTCGAAATGCTCGGCAATTTCTCCTTTGGCGATTATTTCAAGGAGCGTGCCATCGAGCTTGCCTGGAACCTGATCACCAAGGAATTCGGCCTCGACGCCAAGCGCCTGCTGGTCACGGTCTACCACACGGACGACGACGCCTATAATCTCTGGAAGAAGATCGCCGGTCTTTCCGACGACAAGATCATCCGCATCGCCACCAACGACAACTTCTGGGCGATGGGCGATACCGGTCCGTGCGGCCCCTGTTCGGAAATCTTCTACGACCATGGCGATCACATCTGGGGCGGCCCTCCCGGCTCTCCGGAAGAGGACGGTGACCGCTTCATCGAGATCTGGAATCTCGTTTTCATGCAGTTCGAGCAGATCACCAAGGAGCAGCGCGTCGACCTGCCGCGTCCGTCGATCGACACCGGCATGGGTCTCGAGCGCGTTGCCGCCGTTCTGCAGGGCAAGCATGACAATTACGATATCGACCTGTTCCGTGCGCTGATCGAAGCCTCGGAAGAGGCGACCGGTGTCAAGGCCGAGGGCGAGCATCGCGCCAGCCATCGCGTCATCGCCGATCACCTGCGTTCGTCCGCCTTCCTGATCGCCGATGGCGTGCTGCCGTCGAACGAAGGCCGCGGCTACGTGCTTCGCCGCATTATGCGCCGCGCCATGCGTCACGCTCAGCTGCTCGGCGCTAAGGAGCCGCTGATGTGGAAGCTGCTGCCGGCACTGATCCAGCAGATGGGCCGTGCCTATCCTGAGCTGGTTCGCGCCGAGGCGCTGACCTCCGAGACGTTGAAGCTGGAGGAAACCCGTTTCCGCAAGACGCTGGAGCGCGGCCTGTCGCTGCTCAACGACGCTACCTCGGAGCTGCACAAGGGTGACAGCCTGGATGGCGAAACCGCGTTCAAGCTCTACGATACCTACGGCTTCCCGCTCGATCTGACACAGGACGCACTGCGCGCCCGCGGTATCGGCGTCGACATCTCCAGCTTCACCGATGCGATGGAGCGGCAGAAGGCCGAGGCGCGTTCGCACTGGACCGGTTCCGGTGACAAGGCGACCGAGACGATCTGGTTCGAGCTCAAGGAAAAGAACGGCGCGACCGAATTCCTCGGCTACGACACGGAGACCGCCGAAGGCGTCATTCAGGCGATCGTCAAGGACGGCGTCGCCGTCGACAGCGCCGCAGCCGGCGACAAGGTACAGATCATCGTCAACCAGACGCCATTCTACGGCGAATCTGGTGGTCAGATGGGCGATACCGGCGTGATCTCCAGCGACAATGGCAAGTTGACGGTTGGCGATACACAGAAGAAGGGCGAAGGCCTTTTCGTTCACATCGCCGAAGTTTCTGAAGGCAAGATCAAGGTCGGCGATGCCGTCGTGCTGACGGTGGATCACGCAAGACGCTCGCGCCTGCGCGCCAATCACTCTGCCACCCATCTGTTGCATGAAGCTCTCCGCGAAGTGCTCGGCACCCACGTTGCACAGAAGGGCTCGCTCGTTGCGCCCGAACGGCTCCGCTTCGACGTTTCACACCCCAAGCCGATGACGGCCGAAGAGTTGAAGATCGTCGAAGAAATGGCGAACGAGATCATCCTGCAGAACTCGTCGGTCACGACGCGCCTCATGAGCGTCGACGACGCGATCGCGGAAGGCGCCATGGCATTGTTCGGCGAAAAGTATGGCGATGAAGTCCGCGTCGTTTCCATGGGGCAGGGCGTGCGCGGTGCGAAGGCCGGCAAGCCCTATTCCATCGAGCTTTGCGGCGGTACGCATGTGTCCGCCACCGGCCAGATCGGCCTCGTGCGAATCCTCGGCGACAGCGCCGTCGGTGCCGGCGTTCGCCGTATCGAAGCGGTAACTGGCGAATCCGCACTTGCCTATCTCGCCGATCAGGATGAGCGCGTGAAGAGCCTCGCCTCGACGTTGAAGGTCCAGCCAGCCGATGTCGTCTCGCGCGTCGAAGCCCTGATGGACGAGCGGCGCAAGCTCGAGCGCGAATTGGCTGATGCGAAGCGCAAGCTTGCCATGGGTGGCGGCCAGGGTGGCTCCGTCGATGCCGTGCGTGACGTCAATGGCGTCAAGTTCCTCGGCAAGGCCATCTCCGGCGTTGATCCGAAGGATCTCAAGGGTCTGGCGGATGAGGCCAAGGCAAGCCTCGGTTCGGGCGTTGTGGCGTTGATCGGCGTCTCGGAAGACGGCAAGGCCAGTGCGGTCGTTGCCGTTACCGAGGATCTGGTTGGCCGGGCAAGCGCGGTTGATCTCGTTCGCATCGCCTCGGCCGCTCTCGGCGGCAAGGGTGGTGGCGGTCGTCCCGACATGGCCCAGGCCGGCGGCCCGGATGGCGCCAAGGCAGACGAAGCGCTTGAGGCGATTGCTGCGGCACTTGCCGGCTAGTGTGCTGATTTCATGTTTGTAAATTGGATGGCGGATACCTCGGTGTCCGCCATTTTCTTTGGTGCGTGCAAGTCAGCAGGATTTGTCAAATCAGGTTATGGTCTTGTCGGGCCGATCGATTTGCAAGGGGTTTGACATGAGTGGTGGAACGGCGTGGACGCTTTACGAGACCCGACTGCGTCGGGTTTCGGCCTATATCCACGAGCATCTGGACGAGGAGCTCGATATGGAAAAGCTCGCCGAAATCGCCTGCATGTCCAGCTATCACTGGCACAGGATCTATCGGGCGATCTATGGCGAGACGGCGGCGGCAACGGTCAAGCGGCTTCGGCTGCATCGCGCCGCCGGCGATCTCGTCAACACCCGTCTATCCGTCAGCGACATTGCAAAGCGGTCGGGCTATCCCAACCTCCAATCGTTCAACCGCATCTTCGGATCCGTCTACGGCATGCCGCCAGCGCGATATCGGAATGAGGGAAGCCACACGATCTTCGAACCCAACACCCAAGGAAGGATTACTGTTTTGTTCGACGTTACGCTTCGTACCATCTCCCCGATGTCACTCGTCGGTGTCGCTCATCGTGGCTCCTACATGCAGATCGGCCAGGCTTTCGAGACGCTTTTCGGAACGATCTTCACTCGCGGTCTTGCCGGGCCTGACATGCGCATGATCGGCATCTATCTCGACGATCCGGATGTCGTCGATGTTGACAAGCTGCGCTCTTACGCTTGTGTCACGGCGGGGGAGGCAGTCGCTATCGATGCTCCTCTGGAGAGGCGTTCGCTTGAGGGCGGCGAGTATGCCGTGCTTCGCCACAAGGGGCCTTATGCGAACATGCACAAGGCCTATCAATGGCTCTATGCGCAATGGCTGCCTGCCTCCGGGCGACAGTTGCGCGATACCGTCATGTTTGAAGAATATATCAACAATCCGCGCGACGTGCCGCCGACGGAGCTCTTGACCGATATCTATATGCCGCTGAAATAGCGGCATATAGAATTCTCGACTGAGGATTTCTCTTCAGCGCCTTGAATGTTCAGGTGTTTTCCTTCTTCGGCATTGCGGCATTATCGATATCGTTGCCACGGCGATAGGCGTCGCGGTCGCTGACCCTGGCCCAATAATCGACGAAGGCCTGGCGCTTCTCGATCGTGCCGAAATTGAGACCCCAGCCGATATGCGAACCGACATAGACGTCGGCGGCCGTGAAACGGTCGCCGGCGATGAATGACGAGCCCGAGACCGCATACTCGATCGTATCCAGCACGTTTTGGAAGCTGCCGCAGCCTGCCATGCGCAGGCGTTCGGGCGGAACTTCGAAGCCAAGCGCACGGTTGGTAACCGCCGTCTCGAATGGACCGGCAGCGAAGAACATCCAGCGGAAATAGCGGCCGCGTTCGGCGGCCGTCGGCGCAAGGCCAGCCTGCGGGAAAGTTTCAGCCAGATAGGCACAGATGGCGGCACCCTCGGTGACGACGGTATCGCCATGCTTGATCGCCGGAACCTTGCCCATCGGGTTCACGGAAAGATATTCGGGTGACTTCATCGTCGTGCCGTAGTCGAGATACTCGGTGCGGTAGGGCTGGCCGATTTCCTCAAGCATCCAGCGGGCGATGCGTCCGCGCGACATGGGGTTGGTGTAGAAAACAAGTTCTTCAGCCATTGGTCTCTCCCATTTTTGACGCGCGCATTGTTGCCACCGGTCCGCTGCGACGGCAAGCTTCCGGGCAAAAGAAAACCCGGCGCGAGGGCCGGGTTTTCACAACTTATGATATTGGTCAGGCTTAGGCAGCCATGGCCTTCTGGAGGTTTTCGTCGATCTTGTCGAGGAAAGCGGTGGTCGAGAGCCACGGCTGATCCGGGCCGATGAGCAGCGCAAGATCCTTGGTCATGAAGCCGGCTTCGACCGTGTCGACGCAGACTTTTTCAAGCGTGGAGGCGAACTTCGCGAGTTCGGCGTTGTCGTCGAGCTTGGCGCGATGAGCGAGGCCGCGGGTCCAGGCGAAGATCGAAGCGATCGAGTTCGTCGAGGTTTCCTGGCCCTTCTGGTGCTGACGGTAGTGACGGGTCACCGTGCCGTGTGCGGCTTCGGCTTCGACCGTCTTGCCATCCGGCGTCAGGAGAACCGAGGTCATCAGGCCGAGCGAGCCGAAGCCCTGGGCGACCGTGTCGGACTGGACGTCGCCGTCGTAGTTCTTGCAGGCCCAGACGTACCCACCGGACCACTTCAGCGCGGAAGCGACCATGTCGTCGATCAGGCGGTGCTCGTAGGTGATGCCGGCTTCGTCGAACTGCGCCTTGAACTCGTTCTGGTAAACTTCTTCGAAGATGTCCTTGAAGCGGCCGTCATAGGCCTTGAGGATGGTGTTCTTCGTGGAGAGGTAGACCGGCCACTTGCGCATCAGGCCGTACATCATCGAGGCACGGGCGAATTCGCGGATCGATTCGTCCAGGTTGTACATGGCCATGGCAACGCCGGAGCCGGGGGCGTCGAAAACGTCCTTTTCAATGACCGTGCCGTCTTCGCCGACGAACTTGATCGTCAGCTTGCCCTTGCCGGGGAACTTGAAATCGGTGGCGCGGTACTGGTCGCCGAAGGCGTGACGGCCGACGACGATCGGCTTGGTCCAGCCGGGGACGAGGCGCGGTACGTTGTTGCAGATGATCGGCTCGCGGAAGATGACGCCGCCGAGGATGTTGCGGATCGTGCCGTTCGGGCTCTTCCACATCTGCTTCAGGTTGAATTCCTTGACGCGGTCTTCGTCCGGGGTGATCGTCGCGCACTTGATGCCGACGCCATGCTTCTTGATGGCGTTGGCGGCATCGACGGTAACCTGGTCGTTGGTTGCGTCGCGGTTTTCGACTGAGAGGTCGTAGTAGTCGATATCGATATCGAGGTAGGGGTAGATCAGTTTGTCTTTGATAAACTGCCAGATGATGCGAGTCATTTCGTCGCCATCGAGATCGGCAACGGGGTTAGCGACCTTGATCTTCTTCATACTTCTGCCTCGTCTAAGCTGATGGGACCGCTTGGTCCTGTGGGTAATGTGAAGTCCCGAGCGCTATAACACCGCAAGCGGCGAACGCAAAGCCGATAGAGCCTTTCGCATCGCCTTTTTGATCATTCGCGGGCATGGGCCGCTTTTTGCGATGGGGCCATTGCCAAAGCGATCGATGGGACTAATCTCGCGCGAGTTTTGCCTGTTGTCACGGAATCATACCATGCAAAGATTCACCGTATCCGCGCTTGCCTTTACGCTCTTTCAGTTCTCTCTAGGTGCAAATATGGCTTTGGCGGCGGACGCGACGGCGCCGGTCAAGGTCATCATGGATGCAACCGTCTCGAACTGGGCCGGCGGCGACAGCGATTGGCAGGATATTTTCGGCGACGACAAACTCAAGGACGTCTACAGCAAGGATTTCGGGGCCAAATATCAGGCCGCCGCACAGTTTCCCGCTGCGGACGAAGACGGCATTTCGCCATTCGACTACGACGTTATCGTCAATGCGCAGGATGCTTGTCCGCTCCAGGATGTGACGATCATCGCCCAGCCACCCAAGAATAATGTCACGGAAGTGCTGGCGAGCTTCAAGAAATCTACCTGCATGGGTTCCGATGCCGATTATCAGAAGACGACCACGGTGCGCTTCGAGGTCATCGAGGAGGGCGGACGGTCAGTCGTCGACGATATCCTCACGAACGACGACAATGGCAATCCGAGTTCGCTCAAGAGCGTGATGCAGGATCTCGTCAAGCAGCAGCAACAACAGCCGGCCGATCAGCAACAGCAGTCCACGGATCCGCAGAAGCCGGCAAATCCGCAGTAGTCGGAGAGGGTTTACTCCGCGCCCGGTGCGCAAAAACCTTGCCGATCGGTTGGTGTGCCGCTATTGCGACCCGTAAATGGCGCGATTGGGTTCGCGCGCGGAGATTTTGAGCATCATGGCAGGCACGAACAGCGAACGTCAACTTCTGGCCGAGGGGCCGGCCGTCATTCTGGTCGAGCCGCAGATGGGCGAGAACATCGGCATGGTGGCCCGCGCCATGGCGAATTTCGGCCTTGCCGAGCTGCGCCTCGTCAATCCACGCGATGGCTGGCCGAACGAGAGGGCGCAGGCCACCGCTTCCAAAGCCGATCACATCATCGAGGCGACGAAGGTCTACGACACGCTTGAACAGGCAATCGCGGATCTCAATTTCGTCTATGCGACGACCGCGCGCGAGCGGGATGGCTACAAGCCGGTCCGCTCGCCAGTCGTGGCGGCCGAGACCCTTCGTGCTAAGTTCAAGGAGGGCGAGGGCACGGGCATTCTCTTCGGACGCGAGCGCTGGGGCCTGACCAACGAGGAAGTGGCGCTGGCCGACGAAATCGTCACTTTTCCCGTCAATCCGGCTTTCGCCTCGCTCAATATTGCCCAGGCCGTGTTGCTGATGTCCTATGAGTGGATGAAATCGGGCATGGAGGATCTGGGCGCTGTACCGTTCCAGGCGTTGGAACAGCGGCCCTCGACGAAGGATCAGCTTTTCGGCCTCTTCGACCAGCTGGAGGAAGCGTTGGATGCGCGTAATTACTTCCATCCCGCCGGGAAAAAGCCGAAAATGGTCGACAATCTCCGGGCGGTCCTCTCGCGCCGGGCGTTTACCGAGCAGGAAATCAGCGTCCTTCGCGGGGTGATCTCGTCTCTTGACCGCTTCACGCGGAAATCTCCGCGCGGCAGCGGCTCGCACCCCCGGCCCAGCAAGGCGCCTAAGGAAACTATCAGCGATGACAGCAACGGCGAATGAGCTGAAACCGATTCTCGTCTTCGATTCAGGGATCGGTGGTTTGACCGTGCTGCGGGAAGCGCGGGTGCTGATGCCGGAGCGCGGTTTCATCTACGTCGCCGACGATGCCGGCTTTCCTTATGGCGGCTGGGAGGAGCCGGCGCTGAAGCAACGCGTGGTCGATCTCTTCGCGAAGCTGCTTGCGCAATATGATCCGGAAGTCTGCATCATCGCCTGCAACACGGCCTTCACGCTCGTCGGGGCCGATTTGCGCGCTGCCTTCCCGCAGATGATCTTCATTGGCACGGTTCCGGCGATCAAGCCGGCTGCGGAGCGGACACGTTCCGGCCTGGTTTCGGTTCTGGCGACGCCAGGCACCGTCAAGCGGGCCTATACGCGCGATCTGATCCAGTCTTTCGCCACCCAATGTCATGTTCGGCTTGTCGGGTCGGAAAATCTGGCGCGCCTGGCGGAGAGCTATATTCGCGGCGATGCGATTGCCGACGAGGCCGTCATGACGGAGATCGATCAGTGCTTCGTCGAGATGGATGGCCGCAAGACCGATATCGTCGTGCTCGCCTGCACGCATTATCCGTTCATGGCCAATATCTTTCGCAGGCTTGCGCCGTGGCCGGTCGATTGGCTCGATCCCGCCGAGGCGATCGCAAGGCGTGCCCGCAGTCTGGTGCCGCAGGCGGCCGATGCCGTCCATCCCGATAATTTCGACTTCGCAGTGTTCACCTCAGGTACGCCGGATTTCCTCACCCGGCGGCTGATGCAGGGTTTTGGGCTGAAGGCTTGATAGATGACCGACAAGATTTCATTGCGTAAACTCAATCTCGGGGACATGCCGGCGGCCGCGGCCGTTCACCGTGCGTCCTTTAACGAGCAGCTGCCGACGCTTGCTGGGCTTCATACGCCTGAAGAGGATGTCGGCTTCTGGAGCGCCGTCGTTTTCAAGGATTGCCAGATCTGGGGTGCCGAAGAGGGAGGCCGTCTGATCGGTGTCATTGCTTTCCTCGAGGATTGGATCGACCAGCTCTACATTCTGCCGGAGGCGCAGGGGCGCGGCATTGGCAGCCGCCTGCTTGATATCGCGAAATCCACCTATCCTGTGCTGTCGCTCTGGACATTCCAGAGAAACGAGCCAGCGCGCCGCTTTTATGAGAAACACGGCTTCTTCGTAGTTGACGAGTCCGACGGGGCAGGCAATGAGGAAAAGGAACCGGACGTGCTCTACAAATGGGAAGCGCGTCTGCACCGGATGTAATGCGAGACCGGTATGAACGGCGGGATGAGCGGGAGTTCGATAGTTGATGTCTTTTGAGAATGCCGAGGCAAGCCATGCGCCTGCGTGAATGTCACAACTTCCATGATTTTCGCCTTCTCGCGAAAAAGCGTCTTCCCGGTCCAATCTTCAACTATATCGACGGTGCAGCCGACGATGAGGTGACGCTGCGGCGAAACACGTCGAGCTTCGAAAGCTGCGATCTCGTTCCTAACGTGCTGCGTGGGGTGAGCGAGATCGATATGTCTGTCACCGTCATGGGACAAAAGCTCGCAACGCCTTTCTATTGCTCGCCGACGGCGCTGCAGCGGTTGTTTCACCATCAGGGCGAGAATGCGGTTGCCGCCGCTGCCGCTTCTCTCGGAACGATGTTCGGTGTCTCCTCGCTCGGCACTGTCAGCCTTGAGGAAATACGCAAGAAGTATCAGGGCCCCCAGGTCTATCAGTTCTATTTCCATAAGGATCGCGGGCTGAACCGGGCAATGATGGAGCGCGCCAAGGAGGCGGGCGTCAACGTGATGATGCTGACGGTCGACAGCATCACCGGCGGCAATCGCGAGCGCGATCTTCGCACCGGATTTTCCATCCCGTTCAAGCTCAATCTCGCAGGCCTTACCCAGTTTGCCATCAAGCCTGCCTGGGCGCTGAACTATGTCACGCACGAGAAATTCCGCTTGCCGCAGCTCGATGAGCATGTGGACATGAGTGGTGGCGCCATGTCGATCGGAAAGTATTTCACCGAGATGCTCGATCCGTCGATGAACTGGAACGACGTTGCCGAAATGGTGAAGCACTGGAACGGGCAATTCTGCCTGAAGGGCATCATGTCGGTCGAGGACGCGAAGCGCGCCGTCGATATCGGGTGCACCGGCATCGTGCTCTCGAACCATGGTGGGCGACAGCTGGACGGTTCGCGTTCCGCATTCGATCAGCTGGCCGAGATTGTGGACGCCGTCGGCCACCGCATCGACGTGATGATGGATGGCGGCATTCAGCGCGGCACGCATGTTTTGAAGGCCCTGTCGCTCGGCGCCAAGGCGGTTGGTCTCGGCCGCTTCTACCTCTATCCGCTGGCTGCTGCCGGCCAGGCGGGCGTGGAGCGCGCATTGCGGCACCTGCGCACCGAAGTCGAGCGCGATATGAAGCTGATGGGCTGCACCTCTGTCAGCCAGCTGTCGCGCGCCAATCTGCGGTTCAGGTAGGGATCGCAATCGCCTGTGGGTTTTTTCAATCCGCGGGCGCAACGCGCAGAAATCTTTGCTAGACGGAGGCTCGTCCTTTCAGAAAGATAGGACGCAGCCGCATTTGATTCTTGATCATATAGGGGAAGTGCATTGCAGGTCGGCATCGACATGGGAACGGCGTCCGGCGGGACCAGCGCCCAGCTCGATATCGAGGAGCTGCTGGCGACGCGTCTCCTGGTGCAAGGCAATTCCGGCTCCGGAAAATCCCATCTCTTGCGGCGGTTGCTGGAGCAATCCGCGCAGTGGGTGCAGCAGGTCATCATCGATCCCGAAGGCGATTTCGTCACGCTGGCCGACAAGTTCGGTCATGTGGTCGTCGATGGCGAGCGCACGGAAGCCGAGCTTGCCGGTATTGCCAACCGCATCCGTCAGCACCGCGTTTCCTGTGTGCTGACGCTGGAGGGGCTGGATATCGAGCAGCAGATGCGTGCCGCTGCCGCCTTTCTCAACGGCATGTTCGATGCCGATCGCGAATTCTGGTATCCGGTGCTTGTCGTGGTCGACGAGGCGCAGATGTTTGCGCCGTCTGTCGGCGGCGACGTTTCGGAAGATGCGCGCAAGATGTCGCTCGGCGCCATGACCAATCTGATGTGCCGCGGCCGAAAGCGCGGTCTTGCCGGCGTCATTGCCACGCAGCGCCTGGCAAAGCTTGCCAAGAACGTGGCGGCAGAAGCTTCCAACTTCCTGATGGGCCGCACCTTCCTCGATATCGACATGGCCCGTGCCGCCGATCTTCTCGGCATGGATCGCCGGCAGGCGGAAATGTTCCGTGACCTGAAGCGCGGCAATTTCGTCGCGCTTGGTCCTGCGCTCTCCCGTCGGCCGCTCCCGATCGCGATCGGGACGGTGGAGACGTCGGCGCGCTCTTCCAGCCCGAAGCTGATGCCACTGCCGGATGCGCCGCAGGATGTGGAAGATCTGATCTTCACGCCGGATCCGGAAGAATTCACGCGTCCCGCTGTTCGCCGTGCTACGCCGGCGCCGCGCCCGACGACCGATATTCTGGCCGAGCTTTCCCGCTCCGTGCCAGCCGCCGGTCCGGCACCTTCGGAGCCAAAGGTCAGCCAGCCTGAACTGTCGAGCGAGGATCGAGAGGCGAGGGTCAACGCCGTGCTCTTCGAGATACTCGACGACCCGGCCTCCGGCTTCCGTACAGATTCGGTGCTCTATCAGGAATTTCTTGTGCGGCTGCGCATGCGCCGCGTTCCCGGTTCCCCAATGAGCCTTTCGGAGTTCCGGCGGCGCGTCGCGATCACGCGGTCCGGCGCCGACGAAGAAATCATGGCAACCGAGCAATGGGCGACGGCGCTCTCGCTTTCCTCCAGCGTTACCGACGATCTGCAGGGCGTTTTCCTGATGCTGGCGAAGGCCGCCATCAGCGGTGAGCCATGCCCTTCCGATGCTCGTATCGCCCGCGCCTATGGCACTCATTCGGCACGTCGCGCACGACGTCTTCTCAGCTATTTCGAGGAGCAGGGCAGCGTCGTCGTCCACACCGATTTCTCCGGCAAGCGCATCGTCGCCTTCCCGGATATGGGATGCCAGACGACGCCGGGCGATGCCAATGCGCCCGATTTGGACGGTGGCGAGCAGGCGGCGGCGGAATAGCTGCCCTATTCTCGTTGAAGAGCGCTTGGCGCTGTTGACATTTTCATGACGACCGCTTAGAGACCGCCCCAGCGCCGGGCAGAAATGTCCGGTGTTTCATTTGACATGTCCCGTGGCTTTCTCCGTTCGCTAATGTGAGAAGCCTGTCAGAGCTCGAAAACGGAGTTCAGAGGAGGGCGTGTTTCCTTCGCGGTTCGGCAACGAGCCGCCAAAACACTTGAAAGGAAATGCGATGAGCAAGCGCGAATCGTCCAAGTACAAAATTGACCGCCGTATGGGCGAAAACATCTGGGGCCGTCCGAAGTCCCCGGTTAACCGCCGCGAATACGGCCCGGGCCAGCACGGCCAGCGCCGCAAGGGTAAGCTTTCGGACTTCGGTGTGCAGCTGCGCGCCAAGCAGAAGCTGAAGGGTTACTACGGCGACCTGCGCGAGAAGCAGTTCCGCGCTATCTTCGCTGAAGCTGACCGTCGCAAGGGCGATACCTCGGAAAACCTGATCGGTCTGCTCGAATCGCGTCTGGACGCGATCGTCTACCGCGCCAAGTTCGTTCCGACCGTCTTCGCTGCCCGTCAGTTCGTAAACCATGGTCACGTCACCGTTAACGGCGTTCGCGTCAACATCGGTTCCTACCGCTGCAAGGCTGGCGACGTTATCGAAGTTCGCGAACGTTCCAAGCAGCTCGTAACCGTTCTGGAATCGGTTTCGCTCGCTGAGCGCGACGTTCCGGACTACATCGAAGCCGACCACAACAAGATGGTTGCGACCTTCGCTCGCGTTCCGGCCCTCAGCGACGTTCCTTACGCCGTTGTCATGGAACCGCATCTGGTCGTCGAATTCTATTCGCGTTAATAAGCGGATAACTTTCTTGATGAATGAAAAGCCGCTCGGTTCGAGCGGCTTTTTTGTCTTTGGAGCGCCTCATGACGGATTTGCAGGCTATTCTCGACGGCATTCATACGGAGCTGTCGCCGCGTATTGGCGAAGGCAAGGTTGCCGATTACATTCCGGAACTGGCGAAGGTCGATCCGAAGCAGTTCGGCATGGCGATCGCAACGGTCGACGGCGATGTCTACAGCGTAGGCGATGCTGCAATTCCTTTCTCCATCCAGAGTATCTCCAAGGTCTTCATGCTGACCCTGGCGCTCGGCAAGGTCGGAGAAAGCCTTTGGAAACGGGTTGGGCGTGAGCCGTCCGGTTCGACCTTCAACTCTATCGTCCAGCTGGAACGGGAAGAGGGCATCCCTCGCAATCCCTTCATCAATGCTGGCGCAATCGCCGTCAGCGATGTCGTGCTTGCGGGGCACGAGCCGCGTGAGGCGATCGGTGAGCTGTTGCGCTTCGTGCGCTATGTAGCTGACGACGAGACCATCAGCATCGATGACAGGGTCGCGCGTTCGGAGACCCAGACGGGTTTTCGCAATTTCGCGCTTGCCAATTTCATGCGCGCCTATGGCAATATCCACCATCCGGTCGAGCATGTGCTCGGGGTCTATTTTCATCAATGCGCGCTGTCGATGAGCTGCCAACAGCTTGCAAAGGCGGGGCTCTATCTCGCTGCGCGCGGCAGCAATCCGATCACCGGTCATTCTGTCGTTTCGCCGAAGCGGGCACGACGCATCAATGCGCTGATGCTGACTTGTGGCCACTATGACGGTTCCGGCGATTTCGCCTATCACGTCGGCCTGCCGGGCAAGAGCGGCGTCGGTGGTGGCATTCTGGCCGTGGCGCCGGGCATCGGCTCGATTGCCGTATGGTCGCCGGGGTTGAACAAGGTCGGCAATTCGCAGCTTGGCGCAGTGGCGCTTGAGATGCTCGCGGCACGCACCGGTTGGTCGGTGTTCGGTGACTGATACGGTGTCTTCTCGTCCTGCTTTCTGCTATCAGCGAGGCGAGACCCAAAGGATTACGCAATGAATATCGCGACGACTGTGAAGGACGACATCGATATCGAGGCTGAAGATGGCGGCGCTACCGTGCATCCGATGTTTTTCGATGCGCCGCGCTCCGTTTCCTTCAACAAGCTTCGCAAGCGCCTTTTGCGGCAGGTTCGCCAGGCGCTGGAAGATTTTCAGATGCTGAAGGGACAGAAGCGCTGGCTCGTTGGTCTCTCCGGCGGCAAGGACTCCTATGGTTTGCTCGCGCTTTTGCTTGACCTGAAATGGCGCGGTCTGCTGCCGGTGGAGTTGGTCGCCTGCAATCTCGATCAGGGCCAGCCGAATTTCCCGAAGCATATTCTGCCCGAATATCTGACCAAGATCGGCGTCGAGCATCGCATCGAATATCGCGACACCTATTCCATCGTGAAGGAGAAGGTGCCTGAAGGAGCGACCTATTGCTCGCTCTGTTCGCGCCTGCGCCGCGGCAATCTTTATCGCATCGCTCGCGAAGAGGGCTGCGACGCGCTGGTGCTCGGCCATCACCGCGAAGACATTCTCGAAACCTTCTTCATGAACTTCTTCCACGGCGGCCGGCTGGCTTCCATGCCGGCGAAGCTTCTGAACGACGAGGGCGACCTGATGCTGCTGCGCCCGCTCGCCTATGCGGCCGAGGACGATCTCGCCAAATTTGCGACAGCCATGCAGTTTCCGATCATTCCTTGCGATCTCTGTGGCTCGCAGGACGGACTACAGCGCAACGCCATGAAGGATATGCTAGCGGATATCGAGCGGCGCATGCCGGGCCGTAAGGATACGATGTTGCGCGCGCTGGCGCATGTGAATCCTTCGCATCTGCTTGACCCGAAACTCTTCGATTTCGCCAGCCTGATGGCCGTGGGCTCTGCGGCGAAGGGACCGGACGCCGGATAGGCGCTTTCGCCACACCACTGTCATCGAATCAGGCATAAGAGGAGGCCCTTCCAAATCAAAGGCTTCCGATGACTTTCTCCGATACGGATCTCGACTACCTGATAACGATCGTTGCCGAAGCGGCGGCGCAGGAAATAATGCCTCGCTTCCGCAATTTGGGCGCCGGCGACATATCGGAAAAAACCTCGGCCATCGATCTGGTAACGGAAGCCGACCTGCTTGCCGAGACATACATCACGGCGGCATTGAGAGCACGCTTTCCAACCGCGCTGATCGTCGGAGAAGAAGCCTACGAGGCCGACAAGTCGGTCGTGCCGGCACTGGCGCATGCGGATCTTGCCTTCACCATCGATCCGGTGGACGGCACCTTCAATTTCGCGGCCGGACTGCCAGTCTTCGGAACGATCATCGCCGTCGTCGCCAAGGGCGAGACGATCGCCAGCGTGATCTACGATCCCGTACTCGGGGATACGATCACAGCTATGCGCGGTGCCGGCACCTTTCTTCGCCGCAAAACGGGGCAGGCAAGACGGCTTTCCGTCGCTCCCGCCGCCCCGCTGAGTGCCATGACGGGCGCCATATCCTGGGGATACATGGAAGAGCCGGCTCGCTCCCGCATCACTACCAATCTCGCCAAAGCCTGTATCGCCTTTGGCCTGAATTGCTCGGCCTACGAATATTGGATGGTTGCATCAGGCAAGTGGCATTTCATTGGCCACGCGACGCTGATGCCCTGGGATCATCTTGCCGGGGTACTGGCACATCAGGAGGCTGGCGGCTATACGGCAAAATTCGACGGCACACCCTACCGGCCCGGCGAGACGACGGGCGGCATTATTTCCGCGCCGGATGCAGATAGCTGGCACATGATACGCCGCGAAATTATCGGCGACTGACAGGAAAGGACCAATCATGACTTCGCAGGTTGACGTTACCACTCTTGCCCACGTGCTGCGCCGCGCCGCGCAGATGGAGATCCTGCCACGTTTCCGCAGGCTCGGCAGTGACGACGTCCGCGCCAAAAGCGAAGCGACTGACCTGGTGACCGAGGCTGACGAACGTGCCGAGCGCATGGTGAAGGCGGAAGTATCGCGGCTTTGGCCGGAAGCCCTCTTTATCGGTGAGGAATCCGTCGCAGCCGATCCGGCGCTGCTCAACAAGCTGAAGGATGCTGATCTTGCCATCATCGTCGACCCCGTCGACGGCACTTTCAACTTCGCTTCCGGCATTCCCGCTTTCGGCGTGATGGCTTCGGTCATCTCCAAGGGAGAGACGGTCGCTGGCATCATCTTCGATCCGATGGGTGACGACTGGGTACTCGCGGAGCGCGGCAGCGGCGCTTGGCTGCGCCGCCCTGACGGCGAAATGCTACGCCTGAATACCACGCAGGCCGTGGCGCTGGAGGACATGGTTGGCATGGCGTCGACAGGCTTCCTGCCGAAGGAGAAGCGGGCGGAGATCATGGGCAATCTCGCCAAGGTCCGTTACTCCACCAACTATCGATGCGCTGCGCATGAATATCGCACGCTCGCCGGCGGTCATGTTCACTATCTCATGTATAACAAGCTGATGCCCTGGGACCATCTGGCCGGTTCGCTGATCTCGCAGGAAGCTGGTGCTTATGTGCGCCGTTTCGACGGCACGCCCTATCTGCCACATCATCTCGACGGTGGGTTGCTAGTCGCGGTGGACAAGGGATCCTGGGAATTGCTGCGGCGCGAAGTCTTCACGGTGTGACGGAACCCGCAACGCGGCTACTTGGAAACTGGAGCCGGGCGGGCTATCCTTGCCATATGGGCAAGCAGCCTGGTCGGCCCTTGCCAAAGGATGAGACGATGTCCGAAACGAGCCGCAAGCTGACCACCATCTTCTGCGCTGACGTGCAGGATTATTCGCGTCTCATGGGGAAGGACGAGGAGGGGACGCTTGCCACCCTCCGCCGCTATCGCGATGCCATGACGCGGCTGATAGAAGCGCATGGTGGCCGCGTCATCAACACTTGGGGCGACGGCGTATTTGCCGAATTTCCAAGCGTTGTCGAAGCGGTGCGGGCGGCGATCGACGTTCAGAACGAATTGGCCGGATACAACGCCGCCATGGATGTCGAGAAGCAGATGCTGTTCCGTATCGGCCTCAATCTCGGCGACGTGATTGCCGATGGCAACGATCTCTATGGTGATGGTGTCAACATTGCAGCGCGGCTGCAATCACGCGCCGCAGCTGGCGGCATCGTTATTTCCAATACTGTTTATGACCAGGTCCGCAACAAGGTCGCAGTGGGCTTTGATTTTCTCGGTCAGCTGGATGTCAAGAATATCGAGGGCGGAGTGCCGAGCTATGCAGTGCGGGTCGGTGGCGTCCAGGTCGTCGATGCCGCTCCGGAGTATCGGCCCGCACCAGAACCTTACCGTGCGGCTGAGGCTTCTATCGGCGAGCCCGCGCAGCAAGATTGGCGGCGGAGCTTTGGCGTACCACTGGTCATCTCCATCGGTCTTGCCATGCTCAATGGGCTGAGCTGGCATGGCGAATTCTGGGCCAAGTGGCCGATCCTCGCCCTTGCATGGGTGGCTGCGCTTCGCTTTGTTCGTAGCAACAAGCAGATCGATCCGGCCATTGCCGCTCTTGCCGTTACCGGTGTCGGCATCATCATGATCAATCTCTTCACATGGCGTGGCACGCCATGGGCAATCCTGCCCTTGCTCGGGCTCGGTATCGCGGCTGCGCTCCGCTGGGTAAGCCGCCCACGCAGCCGCGTCTAGGTTTACGCGTCCAGTATCGGGAGCACGTCGACTAGACGTGCCCCATGCCCGGCTCCAGCGGCGGCGTATCGCCGGGATGGGTGAAGAGCTTTCCGCGCTCTGCCCAAAGCGTCGCCAGGATCGTGAGTGCACCGAATATGGTGAAGCCGGCGATCATTGGCTGGGCAGTCCCATCGAACATCTGGCCGACGATGCCACCCAGGAGAACGCCCACCGTGGTTGAGACCGAGCTGGTGATCGCAGCCGCCGTGCCTGCCAGGTGTCCCATCGGCTCCAGACTGATAGCCATGAAGTTGGTGGTGATGACTGCAAACATCATCAGCATGATCGAGATCAGCACATAGATGAATGTGAAGCTTGGCTGGCCGAACATGCCGGCGACGTAGCCGATGGCGCCCAGAACCGTGAAGACGATCATGGCGGCATGGGATATGCGTCTCATGCCGAAGCTGCGAACGAAATAGCCGTTTGCGAACTGCGCGACGGCCGTGCCGGCCGCCGTTGCCGCAAAGGCGATCGGGAATGAATCTCCGAGGCCGTAGACTTCGCCGAAGACCTGCTGCACCGAGACGATATAGGCACAAATCACACCCGTGTAGAGTGTCAGGCCGATCATGTAACCGCAGGTGATGCGGTTCGTCAGGACGGTCTTGAACCCGGAAAGGACCGAAGCGACCGAGAGAGGCAAGCGCTCTTCAGCCGGCAGCGTCTCCTTCATGCGGAAGAAGGCGACCAGTACGAGGCAAGCGCTGACGATGCCGAGCAGGATGAAGATCCACTGCCAATTGGAATAGGCAACGATCACCTGGCCGACAAAAGGCGCCACCATCGGCATGATCATGAAGACGATCATGACATAGGACATGACGCGCGCCATTTCGCGGCCGCCGAAGCAATCGCGGACGATTGCCAGCGTGGTGATGCGCACGGCCGCGGCACCGACACCCTGGGCGAAGCGCATCGCGAGCAGTGCGAAAAGGCTGCCGCTCCAGGCCGCAGCAAACAGCGTCACCGTATAGAAGGCCAGGCCACCGAGCAGGATGCGCCGCCGGCCATACGTGTCCGACAGGCTACCGAAGAAGAGCTGGCAAATGCCGAAGCCCAGGAAATAGACGCCGATGACCAGCTGGGTGTCATTGGGATTGGCGACATGAAGCGACTGGCCGATGTTTGGCAGTGCCGGCAACATGCTGTCGATGCCCATGGAGATGCTGGCCGTCATCAGGGCAATCGTGATGATGAATTCGACGATGCCCATGCCGATGCGGTTGGCGCCAGTCGACGCCGATGTTTTTTGTTCTTGAGGCGGGGTCATATGAGTTTGCCTATCAATGCAAAGCGAGGGATTGGTCGGCGGGTGGCGGCGCATTGTGCGGGCGGAACAGCTTTCCCTTTTCAGCGATCAGCACGAAGAAGACGCCGATGACAGAGACGGTGAAATAGCCGATGACCATCGGCGTTGCCGTGCCGTTGTAGAATTGCCCGATGCATGCGCCGATCGACGCGCCGCCGACTGTGCTCATGAAGCCGAGTACGGAGGATGCCGTGCCGGCGACGTGGCCGAGAGGCTCCATCGCGAGGGAGTTGAAATTGGAACCGATCCAGCCGAACTGGAACATGGCCAGCGCGAAAAAGACCATGAACAGCGGGAACGGCATTGGTGACGGTCCGTAGAGCTGCACCAACAGCCAACAGAAGGTAATGCCGACAAAGCCGAGCAGCGCCGTGTGCGACAGCCTGCGCATGCCGAACCTGCCGACGAACTGAGAGTTGACGAAAGACGAAAGAGCCATGAACGCTGCCACGCCGCCGAACGCCAGCGGTGTATAGACGCCGAGGCCGTAGATATTGTTGTAGATCTGCTGCGCGGAATTGATGAAGCCGAACAGCGCGCCAAACAGGAACGTGCTGGCAATGGTGTAACAGAGCGCAACGCGGTTCGTCAGAACGATCTTGAAACCTGACGCGACGGACTTGACCGTCAGCGGACGCACATTTTCAGGCTTCAGTGTCTCGGGAAGCCGGAAATACATCCAGAGGCCGACGAGCGTTGCCATGACGCCAATGAAAACGAAGATCATGTGCCAGGTACTGAAGAGCAGGATGATCTGGCCGCTTCCCGGTGCGATGACCGGGACAATCATGAAGACCATCATGATCAACGACATCACCTCGGCCATCAAGCGGCCGCCGAAGACGTCACGGACGATGGAAATGGTGATGACGCGCGTCGCTGCCGAGCCGAGGCCCTGGATAAAACGCAGGGCGAGCAGCCCCGCAAAGGACGGTATCAGTGCGATGCCGAAGGCCGAAATGACATAGATCGTAAGGCCGATCAGCAGCGGTATGCGCCGGCCGAAGCGATCGGACAATGGGCCGTAAATGAGCTGCGCCCCACCAAAGCCGATCAGATAGGCCGTCACCACGAACTGGCGGTGATTCTCGTTCAGAACGCCAAGGCTGGAGCCGATCTGCTGCAGGGCAGGGAGCATGATGTCGATTGCAAGCGAATTGGTCGCCATCAGGAAGGCCGCGAGTGCGATGAACTCGCGCTTGCCCATGGGCAATTGCCCATGAGACAGAGCCTGGGATGAAGTCGTCACGGTTTTATTCCCATAAACATATCAAGGCGCCGCCCGGTGGCAGCGCCTTATCGATCGAATTGGACTATGGAAACCGGACGAGAAGCCCGGTTACCGATCAGGCGGCGCCGCGAACGCTGATGCCGTTTTCCTGAAAATGCTGCTGCAACTCGCCCGCCTGGAACATTTCGCGCACGATATCGCAGCCGCCGATGAATTCGCCCTTCACGTAAAGCTGCGGGATGGTCGGCCAGTTGGAGTAGTCCTTGATGCCCTGACGGATCTCGGCGTCGGCAAGAACGTTTATGCCCTTATAGTCGACACCGATATAGTCGAGAATCTGTACGACCTGGCCCGAGAAACCACACTGGGGGAACTGGGGCGTGCCTTTCATGAAGAGAACGACGTCGTTGCTCTTTACTTCATTGGCGATGAATTCCTGAATGCCGCTCATTGTCCAGTTCCTTTCACATGCGGAGTCAAGGGCCGCAGCGTTTAAATCCGTTCTCTAAATAGCAAGCGATTGACGCGATTTCCAGCCGCAAAACGTACGCGCCGTCTTTTTCATCGCATGAATGATTTCAGGTGTTGCGCTCCTGGATAATTCTGAAATTTGCCCATTGACGACTTTTCCTGAACAGTGCGTTTTGAAAACGGCACTTCAACTCTATGGCCGAACAACGCATATGAAATAAACCTAAGCAACGAATAAGATTAGGTTACTACTGAATTTACATGCGGCCGGTTTGTTTGTTAGAATTCGTCGATTGATGCGATTTGACCCGTATCGGTCCCTTGTGAGCAAGGCATTCGCATTTTTGAGGGAGCGGACACCATGAGCCACCATCACTATTCCGACGGGCAGGTTGGTGAAGAGCGGGAGTTTTACAGCTCGGAGGAGACGAGCGATGGCGAACGGGAATATTATGAGCATGTCCGTACGCCCAGAGCTTCGGTCTTAAACAGCGCAGTGACCGTGAGCGCCATCGTGCTGATTTTGAGTATCGCTTTCGGCTACAGAGCTTCGATCGTTCCGGCACCTCGACCGGCTGCTGCGGTAATCATCGACAAAATAACGACGGAACCGGCCTCCGACGCTTGTACCGATGTTTCGTCTTATCCGGGCCGGGAATGCTGAGACATGTTGCGTGTCGATATTCTCATGAGCGGTGATTCCGGAACGGAGAGGCTGCAATTGGGGCCGGTTCGCAGCGCGGCGGATGTGTCGGCAGGCGTTTGTTTCTCTTTCTTGCATTTTGGCGATTTGCAATGTGTTGCCATGAAAAAGCCGGCAGCCCATGGTCTTGGCTGATTTCCAGCGTTCATCGATGTACTGGCGCACCCGGGGACAGACTACAATATGAATAAGATCAAGAAGAGGGTGGTTCTCCACTTCCCTGGCTTCGAGCCGTTGGATGCTGCCGCGCATCGCGCTCGCTACGAGCGTTCGGCGCGCCAGAGCGCTGCCGTATGGGATTTTTCCGCCTCCGTGGATGAATTGAAGAATTTCGGCCGGGCTCCTTATTTCGACGTCACGGCGACTGCGGCCGATTGGCAGACGCAGAGCCGCATCCATATCGTCGATCACAATGATCTGGTCGCCGCCCTGAACGGCAGACAACTTTTCACCCGATTGCTGCGCGGTTATCTTGCTGCGGCGAAGGTCGCTCTTAGCGGCGGCATGGTCGGCTATTTTCGCCATGCCTGGCGGTTCGGCCTGTTCTTCATTTTTCCGTTTCTGTTGATGCTCGTGGGGCTGACGATCAGCCTTTCGATTGCCTTTGCGCCATTCCTGTTCGGCTTGCCGTCATGGAGCCATATCGGCAGTATTGCGCTCGCCGTTGCCTTCTTCAGCTATGTCTTCCTGCCGCAGGCGGAGAAA
The DNA here is from genome assembly GCF_016429015.1 of Rhizobium sp. ASV20. Lineage (GTDB taxonomy): Bacteria > Pseudomonadota > Alphaproteobacteria > Rhizobiales > Rhizobiaceae > Rhizobium. The sequence continues at coordinate 8,832 of NZ_JAELTU010000075.1, read as the reverse complement.
CTGCATACACTGCACCTGTTCTCCGATTGGGAGATGGCCGTGGCGATGGCTGGATTGAACGGACTCGGTGCCGAGCAGTGGCTGGAGGCGACTGCACTCAGCGTGCGCCAGGCTCTGGAAGAGCCCGACGTCGACGAATTCGTCATTTCCTCGCACAGTATGGGCTCATCCGTTGCGACACACGTGATCGGTCTGCTGTTGGAGCGGGAGCCGGGATTGCTCGAGGGCAAGCAAGTCGTGTTCATGACGCTTGGCAGCGCTATTCTGCAATGCGCCCTCATGCGTCCGGCATCGGCGCTGCGCGCACGCGTCGGATTGATTGCGCGCTGCAAGGAGATCTTCTGGCTCGACGTTCATTGTCTGACCGATGCGATCCATTTCTATAAGGCGAAGGTTGCCGATGTTTGCGGGCATCCGGATGCCGAGCAGGCTTCGATCCTGTTCGTGCGCTTCAAGCAGATGCTGTCGGCAAAGCACTATGCCAAGATCAAGCGCGATTTTCTCCGGGTTCACCGGCAATATGTGCTCGGCCCAGACGTGAAAGCGTTCTTCGATTTCACACTGATGACGGCCGGCCCGCTGCCGACCGCGCATTTTGCCGAATTTTCATTGCAGAACATGCCGGAGCTGACATTCAGCTCCGATGACGAGGCGCGGGCGCTCTCAATCGGGCGCTGAGGTCTGCAGCGCGAGGGCGTGCAACACGCCGCCCATGTTGCCCTTCAGGGCATCATAGACCATCTGATGCTGCTGCACGCGGCTCTTGCCGCGGAATGCTTCCGCGACAACTTCTGCGGCATAGTGGTCGCCATCCCCGGCCAGGTCGCGAATCGTTACCTTGGCGCCGGGAATGCCGGCCTTGATCATGTCTTCGATATCGCCGGGGTTCATTGGCATAAGTGGTACCTCGATTATTCAGCGGCAGCGAGAGCGCTGCCATCCATGAAGGCAGGAAACCACGATTCATGCGTTTCGCGCAACTGTTCAACCGGAAGTGACAGCAGGCCGTCGACAACGAGTGCATCGCCGCTAACCGTGCCGAGGCGGCGGAAGGGTACGCCGGCGCTTTCCGCATTGATGCAGACGAAATCGGCGACATCGGCCGGAACAGCGATGACATAACGGGCCTGATCTTCGCCGAAAAGGGCCGCATGCGGCTGAGTACGGCCCTCGCTAAGGTCTACGCGCAAGCCCTTGCGGGAGGCCATCGCCATTTCGGCAAGCGCCAGCGCAAGGCCGCCGGACGAAATGTCGTGGCAGGCCGTGACCTGGCCGTTGCGGATGGCGGAGCGGACGAAATCGCCGTTGCGACGCTCGGCGAACAGATCGACTTCCGGTGCGGGGCCATCGGTGGAGCCGATGATATCGCGCAGATAGATCGAGGAACCGAGATGGCTGCCGTCGAGACCGATCATGACAACGTGATCGCCTTCCGATGCGGAGCCGATGCGTGCCATCGCCTTCCAGTCGGGCAGCAGGCCGACGCCGGCAATCGTGGGGGTCGGCAGGATCGCGACGCCGTTGGTTTCGTTGTAAAGCGAGACGTTGCCCGAGACGATCGGGAAATCGAGCGCACGGCAGGCTTCGCCGATGCCTTTGATGGCGCCGACGAACTGACCCATGATCTCCGGCTTTTCCGGATTGCCGAAGTTCAGATTGTCCGTTGCGGCCAGCGGCTCAGCGCCCGTTGCCGTGATGTTGCGCCAGCATTCCGCCACGGCCTGCTTGCCGCCCTCGAACGGATCGGCTTCGACATAGCGTGGGGTGACGTCGGAAGAGAAGGCGAGAGCCTTGGTCGGATGACCCTCGACGCGGACGACGCCCGCATCGCCGCCGGGAAGCTGCAGCGAATTGCCCTGGATCAGCGTGTCGTATTGTTCGTAGACCCAGCGGCGGCTGGACTGGTTGGCGGAGCCGACGAGCTTCAGCAGAGCCTGACCGTAATCTTCCGGCGCTGCCACCAGATCGGCGGGCAGGGCGGCACGCTTGTCGGCTTCGCGCCACGGGCGGTCATATTCCGGCGCCTGGTCGCCCAGATCCTTGATCGGCAGGTTTGCCACTTCCTGGCCCTGATGGATGACGCGGAAGCGCAAGTCGTCGGTCGTCTTGCCAACGATTGCGAAATCCAGGCCCCACTTGACGAAGATCGCCTTGGCGACGGCTTCCTTTTCCGGCTGCAGCACCATGAGCATGCGCTCCTGGCTTTCCGACAGCATCATTTCATAGGCCGTCATATGCTCTTCGCGCACCGGCACCTTGTCGAGTTCAAGCTCGATGCCGAGGTCGCCCTTGGCGCCCATTTCGACGGCCGAGCAGGTAAGACCGGCTGCACCCATGTCCTGAATGGCGATGACGGCGCCGGTCTGCATCAGTTCAAGGCAGGCTTCCAGCAGGCACTTTTCGGTGAAGGGGTCGCCGACCTGAACGGTCGGGCGCTTTTCCTCGATCGATTCATCGAATTCGGCAGACGCCATCGTCGCACCGCCGACGCCGTCGCGGCCGGTCTTTGCGCCGAGATAGACCACTGGCAGGCCGACACCCTTGGCTTCAGACAGGAAGATGGCATTGGACTTGGCAAGGCCGGCCGCGAAGGCGTTGACGAGGATATTGCCGTTGTAGCGCGCATCGAACTCGACTTCGCCGCCGACCGTGGGAACGCCGAAGGAGTTGCCATAGCCGCCGACACCGGAAACGACGCCGGAGACGAGGTGGCGGGTCTTCGGATGATCCGGCTCACCGAAGCGCAGGGCGTTCATCGCAGCAACCGGACGGGCACCCATGGTGAAGACGTCACGCAGGATGCCACCGACACCTGTCGCCGCACCCTGGTACGGTTCGATGTAGGAGGGGTGGTTGTGGCTTTCCATCTTGAAGACGACGCAATCGCCATCGTCGATATCGACGACGCCGGCATTCTCACCCGGGCCTTGAATGACGCGCGGTCCCTTCGTCGGCAGGGTGCGAAGCCACTTTTTCGATGACTTGTAGGAGCAATGCTCGTTCCACATGGCCGAAAAGATGCCGAGCTCGGTGAAGCTGGGCTCGCGGCCGATCAGATCCAGAATACGCTGATATTCATCCGGCTTCAGGCCGTGGGCGGCAATCAGTTCGGGGGTGATCTGGATCGAATTGGAAATGGTCATGGGCGCTCGAGGGTCCTTGCCTGGAAAGGGTTTGAAGGCCGGTCAGGGGATCGGGGTCTCTTTAGCGCAAGTCTCCGTGTCGTGCGACAGGAAAATCACCGGCGTTCACAGGACGCCGGCACTTATGGGCACCGAATCAAGGGTACGGTCATTCGCGACCGCTTCCATCAATCAGAATTTATAGCCGACCACGAGGCCGACACGCGTCATGCCACCGTTCGGGCCGTCGCAGAGGTTGGCATTCGATGCATGGGCAATTTGCGCCATCATGTTCCAGTGACTGTCGAAATTATATCCGAGGCCAGCATATTCATGAAACAGCACTCGACAGCCGAGCATCGGGCCGTGATCCCGCCAATCATCGATATTGCCCGTATGGACGGCACCACCGAAGCCGACTTCAGTGAATATCCCATTGCTGTGGGTGAGCGTCCACGAGAGGCCGCTATAGACCTGGGTCGCAGACCCTGCCGTACCGATCGATGTTCCCAAGTGGATGCGCGGATGCATCAACTGGTCTTTCCAATCGGCTGTCGGGTCATAGCCAAACGGATTGAAAAGCACCTGAACGTCCGGGAGGACGCCCTTCTCGTGATCGTATCCGGACTGGATCGAACCGCTTGCGCCGAAACGCAATTCGTCGAAGATCTTCGGGCCGGATGCGACCGCTACCTGATCTGCCGCAGTTGCTGCGAATGTACTTGTGGCAAATATCGAACTGATTGCTAGAAAACTCGCGACTAAACGCTTACGCGAACTGCATGCTGAAACGCTATCAATAGCCATGCACTCCCCCTGAATGGCGGGCGAATCCCGCAATATTCATAGAATGGTAGGGAGCTATGAGTCGAGATGGCTGAACGCGGATTCAGCAAGATCTCTGTCGATAAACCAAAAGTCTTGCTTAAATGTGACTATCGTAGCCCGACGAGCCATTTTCCAACAACCGGCGCAAAGTCATGAAGCCGGTCGCGACATCTTCACGTTGCCGTGGCGACGAAAAGGCGACGCGAACGCGGTGATAGACCTTCTCCGTGCGTGCGGCTTTGAACTCATCCTCGTCGTCGATGAGCACGCCTTCTGCAATTGCCGCATTCTTGAAGGTGCCGGAAAGCCAAGGCTCAGGCAGCTTCAGCCAGAGGAACGGCAGGTGCGGGTGTGAATTGAATTCGAATCCCGCCAATGCCTCCTGCGCGATCCGCTCGCGTGCCTTGATTTCCTCGACCGATTTGCGGCGCAACTCCAGCGCATGGCCTTCCAGCACGAGGCGCGCACAGGTTTCGGCCAGAATGAAAGGCAGGCCGCCTGTCGTCATTTTATGCGTGACCTTGATGCGCTGGGCAAAATGCGGAGGGCAGGCAACCCAGCCGCCGCGCACGCCTGCCGTTACGGCTTTCGCCAAACTGCTGACGACGAAGGTTCGCTCCGGCGCGATGGATGCCATCAGAGGGTTGTGGTCGCCAGTCATGCCGCCGTAGAGATCGTCCTCTATCAGCCAGACACTATGACGGCGGGCGATGGCGGCGATTGCCCGTCGTCGTGCCTCGGGCATCGTCACCAGTGTAGGGTTGTGCGCCGTCGGCATCAGGAAGGCGAGGCGAGGGTGCTGCTGCTGGCACAGCCGCTCGAAATCGTCAGGGATCATGCCGTGTTCGTCGGAATCGACCAATATGGAGCGGCGGCCGAGGAGCCGCGTGGCGCGGCTGATCTGCGTGTAGGTCAGATTCTCGAAGACGATCTTGTCACCGGGAGATGTCACGGCCGAAATGACGGCGATGGCGCCGGCATGGGCGCCCAGTGTCGGCACGACCGTCTCGATCTCCGGCTTCCAGCCATTGCGAGCGAGCCAGATTTGTCCCGCCTCGAACCAGCTTGACGGGAAATTCCTTGAATAAGAAGAAATCTCTGACCGGTGGTCGCTACTGATATCGGCAAACAGCTTTCCGATAATCTCGCCCTGGCCGATATCGGGGGCGGCCGTCGTATCGAAGCGTATTTTCGCGTCGGGCGTGTTGAGGCCGCGGGTGCCGGCCAGCGCCTGCGTGATCGGATCCACCTGTTCGATCTGCTTACCGTTCGAACGCTCCAGCACATAGGTGCCGCGACCGACTTCGCCGGCGACGAGGCCCCGCTCATGGACCAGCGCATAGGCACGGCTGACCGTGCCGATCGTTACGCCGATGTCATAGGCAAGGTTGCGCTGCGGCGGCAGCTTGGTGCCGGGCGGCAGGACGCCATGCGTAATCGCGTTTTCGATGCTGTCGGCAACGCGGATATAGACCGGTCCGTTGCCACTGGAAATGTCAGGGAGCCAATTTGTCATAATGACAATTTACTAGATTGTCCCTGGTGTGAAGTCAATACTATGAGTCAATTGCGTCGTTTGGCTCGATGCAAGGATAATGTCTCAACGTCATAGGCACTGAAAATGAGTACAATTGATACAATTTGCGCAGCCGATGCTGATCGGGCATGCGTAGCAAGCTCGGAGAGTGGAGCGACACAGCCAAAGTCGTATCCCATGCGCTGGCTTTGGGTGGCCTTTCGCCTGTGGATGCAGAAGCGGGAGGGCCGGTGGGTCCTGCGGGAACTGACGGACGAGCAGCTGCGCGACATTGGTCTCACGCGCCGCGAAGCGAATACGGAAGCCAACAAATCGTTCTTCTGGGATTGATCGAGAGGCGCGGACTATCCGCCTTCATCGGAGCTGGGCCGCTATCAAAGCAGGCCCAGCGTTGAGAGAACATAATCGGCGCGAGCCTCGACGCTGATCTTCGGCAAGATATGAAGCTCGTAGCCGAGCTTAGGATAATCGACGCACAGCCGGTCATATTCGGCGATCGCCTCGGATAGGTCGTGCCTGCGTTCGTGGTCGCCGACGTATATTTCCGGCCAGGGCGGCGTAAGGAAGACGTGACTGTTGTAGCGATGCTCCCGAGCGTAGGACGCCAATGCCGGTTCACCGGTGATGTGCTGGAGCGCCGAGGCAGCATCGATCAATCCCCTGTCGAAGAAAATGATACCGGCGCGTTTAGCTGCCGCTTGGCGATCGGAAAGCGACATGTCGATCGCGCGGCGCAGGAATGCGTTCAAATCCACCCAAGGCAGCGCTGAGCCACCAACATTCAGTTCCTGCGTTACGATACGCCGGCCAGGCTCCTCGACGACATGGTGTCCACGAAGCCTGAGCGCTTCGAGCAGGGTCGATTTGCCCCCGCCCGAGCAGCCTGAAAGAATGACAAATCTATCCATGACAATGATCCCTGAAGTTGAGGGCACGTCATGCGTCGGCTGCGGTGTCGCAGAATGCGGGATGGGTTCAGGCCGATGGCCTTAGGTGCAGTTCTTCGAACCCGCAGCCCAACGATTGACGTCGCCCGTGATGCGGCCGCCAGAAGCGCCGCCCATCATCGGACCGAAGGCCTGCAATTGGGCCGGATTGCCTTCCGCCTGGACAACGAGTGACGGACGGCCGGTCGGATGTTTCTTGTCGACCACGAGAATACGCGGGCGACCGGTAAAGGAGTTGAGTTCCGGGGAAAGCTGATAACCTGCGAAGGCCGGATCGGACGACTTGAACCAGCAGGCGCTGGCGTTGAGCATCACCCGTTCCATTGTCGGCAGAGCGCCGCGATCGGTCGCGACGATGCTCGGCGCGCGCGGACCAGCGCAAGAGGTGACCAGAAGCCCAAGCATCGCGATGGCAGCGGCGGAGTAAAGTCCTGTCGGGAGGCGAGGGCGCATCGATTTCTTTCCAATCAGGCGGTTAGGTCTGGCTTTGTGGCTACCACGAACGGATCAATCGTCCGCGCTCTGCTGTTTTGCGCAAAGACGTCGATTTTACGATGCCGGCACCCGGCTCGGCGATTTATCAGGCGGCGATGACGCCGAGCGCCGATGCGAACAGGCCGCGGCCGTCATTGCCGCCATGTGCCGCTTCAATCAGATTTTCCGGATGCGGCATCATGCCGAGCACATTGCCGTTGGCGTTGATGACGCCGGCAATATCGTTGACAGAGCCGTTGGGGTTGGTGCCGTCGGCATAGCGGAAAACCACCTGGCCATTGTCTTCCAGCGCCTTCAGCGTGCCGGCATCGGCGAAATAGTTGCCGTCATGATGGGCAACAGGGCTACGAATGACCTGACCCTTGGCATAGGCGTTGGTGAATTCCGTGTCGGCATTCACGACTTCGAGCTTCACTTCGCGGCAGACGAATTTCAGCGAGGCGTTGCGCATCAGCGCCCCAGGCAGCATGCCGGCTTCCAGCAGGATCTGGAAACCGTTGCAGACGCCGAGAACCTTGACGCCCTTGTCGGCCTTGTCCTTGATCGCCTGCATGATCGGCATGCGAGCGGCGATCGCGCCGCAGCGCAGGTAATCGCCATAGGAGAAACCGCCGGGGATGACGATCAGGTCGACGTCCGGAATCTCGGTCTCCGTCTGCCAGACCGTTACGGGCGCATGGCCGGAAATCTTGGTCAGAGCCGCAATCATGTCGCGATCGCGATTGAGGCCGGGGAGTTGGACGACTGCTGATTTCATGGTGCTGTTCCCGCAATAGGCTAGGGATGATCGCTGGAAGTGCTCTGTGAGCCATACTCCATTGCCTCGGGCAAAGAAAGAATGGCTCTCGGAGAAGGACAATCAGTCAATCGAAATAGCGAAGTTCTCGATCACCGTATTGGCGAGGAGCTTTTCGCACATGGCTTTCAGCTCGGCTTCCGCCTTGGCCTTGTCGGTGCCTTCAAGCTCCAGGTCGAAGACCTTGCCCTGACGGACCTGATGGACGCCGTCAAAGCCGAGTGCACCGAGTGCGCCTTCGATTGCCTTGCCCTGCGGATCGAGAACGCCGTTCTTCAGCGTGACGGTTACACGAGCCTTGATCACGATTGTCCTTCCTGAACTTACTTGACGAGAACCGGGCCTGTGCCGCGCACGGGTTCGTTTTCATTGATGATGCCGAGGCGGCGAGCGACTTCGGAATAGGCTTCGAGCAGACCGCCCATATCGCGACGGAAGCGATCCTTGTCCATCTTCTCATGGGTTTCGATGTCCCAGAGACGGCAGCTGTCCGGCGAAATTTCGTCTGCAAGAATAATGCGCATCATGTCGCCTTCGAACAGACGGCCGCATTCGATCTTGAAATCGACGAGCTGGATGCCGACACCGAGGAAAAGGCCGGTCATGAAATCGTTGACACGGATGGCAAGAGCCATGATGTCGTCGAGTTCCGCGGGATTGGCCCAGCCGAAAGCGGTGATGTGCTCTTCGGAGACCATCGGGTCTTCGAGCGCGTCGGACTTGTAGTAGAACTCGATGATCGAGCGCGGCAGAACCACGCCTTCCTCGATGCCGAGGCGCTTGGAGAGCGAGCCGGCCGCAACGTTGCGCACGACGATCTCAAGTGGAATCATCTCCACTTCCTTGATCAGCTGCTCGCGCATGTTGAGGCGGCGGATGAAATGGGTGGGAATGCCGATCTTGTTCAGATGGCTGAAGATATATTCGCAAATGCGATTGTTCAGAACACCTTTACCATCGATGACTTCGTGCTTCTTCTTGTTGAAGGCAGTAGCGTCGTCCTTGAAGAACTGGATCAGCGTGCCCGGCTCAGGTCCTTCATAAAGGATCTTGGCCTTGCCTTCGTAGATACGGCGGCGACGGTTCATTGGTATTGTTCTCTGTCTT
>NZ_JAELTU010000717.1 GCF_016429015.1 Rhizobium sp. ASV20 | reverse complement strand
GAGGTGGCTTCGTCGAGAACCATGATTTTGGGGCGAGCGACAATGGCGCGAGCAATGCAGAGAAGCTGGCGCTGGCCCTGGGACAGGTTGCCGCCGGATTCGGAGATGGCACTGTTCAGATCGCGGAACACGTTGAGATTGTTGGGTGCCAAGGTGGAGTTTGCAGATGAAGAAGGCTCGTTGGCGGGTGTGCCTGGCTGCGAATCCAGAAGATGAACTCTTCCCAGACATTCACGGAGCTCCTCATCGGTGTGATGATCAAACGGGTCGAGATTTGAGCGAATGGTTCCGGAGAACAAGACGGGGTCCTAGATAGCGATGTTAGTCGAAGAAATGTGTTAGGAAGTGCCACTTGTTTACTTACCTGAGGGATGATGGCAAGACGAGAACGGAGACTGTGTAAATC
>NZ_JAELTU010000716.1 GCF_016429015.1 Rhizobium sp. ASV20 | reverse complement strand
CCTCCATGCCCTCTGCCTCGGGGTCCTCATTTGAAACCCACTTCCATGAGGGAGGGAGTCGGCGTGCTTCGATGGAGGCGTTGAATTTTCCAAAACACACAACACCAATGTGGCCTTCTGTTTGCAGATTGACGCTGCCCTCCATCCATGCCCCGCGGCTAGGAACAAAGAGCTCGACATCAGCAGTGATCCAACCGAAACCGACAGCGTACTCTCTTTGTGACTTGAGCGTCGTCGGCATCTCGTCGTTCTTGGCGGCGCCAGCGCGTGTGGGCTCGGAGCCGAGCGTGACATTCTTATAGTCCATCAGAACTCCTCGCAAGGAAGGGACGTATTTGTTCAGCAAATGTCGCAGGTATTGGTATTCGCAGTTCGTCACGGGTTCGGCCCATCCAACAGGGTATAC
>NZ_JAELTU010000715.1 GCF_016429015.1 Rhizobium sp. ASV20 | reverse complement strand
CAGTACGGCAGCGGCACGAATCTCACACAATGGCCCGTCTATTGTCATTACTTATTTTCTTTGTCACCAGCGCAATCGCCGCGGCATCCGATTATCATGAGCAGCTGAACCTCCGGCCATTGCCCTTATCGGGATTGCTTGCGAGCTTCGACTTTCGTTCAAACACATCAGTCGAAGATTTTGAAGCGCAAAACTTTAGGCTATTTCCGCGATCACTAGCGCAGATTCTGCAATTTGCCGGGACACGAGAACTGCATCTTAGATTTACATTGGGTCGCTGGGACACAGAGACGTGGGGAGCTCGGCCATGGGATGGCAGGAAGGAAGGCGGACAAGGTGTCGAGCTCTGGGCGTGGCTAGATGCGACAAACGACGAAGAAGCCGACGGCAAGTGGTTAACTCTAACC
>NZ_JAELTU010000714.1 GCF_016429015.1 Rhizobium sp. ASV20 | reverse complement strand
CCGCTTGGGTAAAGCGACTTGCTTACCTCTCCCTTTTCGCCTACGCCAACTTGCTTCCCATCTCCGTCCACGATTTTGACTAAAGTATTCGCTACGAGACTTCCTCCTGTCCGGGCGTACTTGAAATCATGCTTATCGAGTGGGTGCGTCGTGATGCATCCGGTGCTCTCCGTCATCCCGTATCCTTGCTTGAACCCACAACCTGGGAACTTTTGTTCCAGAAGCTGCAGTACCTCTGCGCTGCTCGGAGCTGCTCCTGAGGCAAAGCGCTTGATGCACGAAAGGTCGTACTTGTCCACGAGCGGATCGCGAACGAGTCGGATGAGCAGCGGCGGTACCATTTGCACCTCTGCGATTTGGTATTTTGTAATGGCGTCCAGAAGAGCCTTTAGAGTAAACTTGGGCAC
>NZ_JAELTU010000713.1 GCF_016429015.1 Rhizobium sp. ASV20 | reverse complement strand
CCAATATTCTTTGCATCCTTGGCCATAGCTCTTATATCAAACAAGAAGTCCTTGGGACGTGCATAGTAGCCATTGGAAAGACGCTCTTCAATCGTTGTCGTCTCCAAGTTGTAGTATGTCCTGCCTGTTGCCGTATCCCTAAGCACATCAATGCCGTGCTTGTCCTTGACAATCTCAAATGGACGGTATTCGCCTTCGGCAATGTCAGGACGAACGTAGTTTGGATCCGACTCGGCAAACAAGTAGTCAATCTGCGCCTGCGCAATAACCGGCTGCCGGAACTTCTTGTACTTGCGGTTGATCTGGTCCATGATGGGCTGCAGCTGGATTTTAAGGGCATTCAGCAGCTGGTGGTCCTTCTTCTTTAAATCTTTCATGTCGCTCTTGCTAGGAGGTGCAGGTTCGGCC
>NZ_JAELTU010000712.1 GCF_016429015.1 Rhizobium sp. ASV20 | reverse complement strand
ACCCAAGACACTTGGTGAGTAGCATTGTGGGCGTAATTTGTTTCTTTTCTGAAATTATCCTCTATATTTGGCAAAACTTTATAAAATTAGTCTAATACTTTCCATTTTTTAACTAGAACAAGGGGCCATCATCCCACTGCGTCTCGGATTCGAGGACCTTGGAGGAGTAAGTGGACGATACTGGGCTAATCCGTCCACTGCTGACATCGGACCTGGTGAGGTACGGTCGTGGTAGATATGGACGGTACCATAAATTATTCTATTACAATTGCATTAATGTATTAAAGCCCACTTACTCTACGCTTAGATTATCGTGCCTTCAGGTATGGACCTCGGCTATAGTTTATCCATTGAACTTTATGAAGCTAATTCCGGTATGAAAGTTTCGGTCCTATTTAACATAAATAT
>NZ_JAELTU010000711.1 GCF_016429015.1 Rhizobium sp. ASV20 | reverse complement strand
GACCTAGAGTCAGTGGCGTGTCTGGACAAGAGAGAGTGAAACAATCAAACGCCCAATCGTCAGCTTGGAACCTTTGCAATAAGGAAAGCGCAGTTCTGTGAGAAAATCAGCTTTGCGACGCACGACAATGCACTTCTTTGTTGCGCCGATCCTGCTGCCGTCTTGTTGATTCCTCCGGCTGTGGTCGTGTGAAACGCGCAGACCAGCAGTTGGACAGTGTTGAAGCCACTTCAGCTTTTAAGAATGAGAAATTACGGGGGCCATTAACATGTACATTTTCTGAAGCCGTTGTCATCGTCACGTCCCCACGAAACGAAGTTCTTGTGCCAAGTGGAAAACAGCAATCTACCGGACTCGGCCACAGCGGTCGTCACACTGTCGGTGACGACGGCCAGCGTGCGCAGATAC
>NZ_JAELTU010000710.1 GCF_016429015.1 Rhizobium sp. ASV20 | reverse complement strand
GTATATGTGGATGAGATGGTCACTTCCATTACAGAGGCGTATCTGCTTGTGAATCAGATAGAATTCCCCGCGTTAATACCAACAGGTTTTCCTTTCCACACGTATATTTACGCTCTATAGTCTTGTCTCCATCTTGAGATTGGATAGGCCCCAGAACGACATAGGCGAGAAGAGATGTACGCATATGCTGGTATTATGTGTTTACAAATCCTGACTGATTATGCTAGCACGCAAAGAACGATGGGTACGAAACGTAATGCACATATAAGATATCACATTTCCAAGTCGACATTGTCGAGGCGAATAGTAGGAAACCTACTACCACTAGCAACTTCCTCCCAGTCTTGTGCTTGTTTTCCCAGCCCCGAGTAGCAATGCGGCACAGCTTCTCACGGTGTTGTATAGAAA
>NZ_JAELTU010000074.1 GCF_016429015.1 Rhizobium sp. ASV20 | reverse complement strand
GCATTGCCCAGCGCCGGAAGCTGGGTTCTGAACGCAGGCATGAAGCCCGGCTTTCTTGCGCAGGAACGGGCAAGACTGCGCGGACCACTGCTTTACGTCGACGTCGATGCCGTCTTCCATAGCAATCCTTGGCCAGAACTTCGCAAGCTGGATTGCGATATCGCAGCCTATTACGATGGCGACGGACGTCTTCTCAGCGGGACAATTCTCATCAACGAGACCTCCGCAGCGGCGTGTATCCTGGAGCTTTGGCAGCAGGGTTGCTTGACCACCCCGGAAGTATGGGACCAGCTCGTTCTCGAAGACATTATTGCCAAGGACGAGCAGAGCGCCCATCCAAAATTTCGGGTCGCGAAACTGCCCGTCTCCTTCTGCTGGATCTTCGATCGCACCGAGAACGAAGAGGTTTGCGAAGTCTTCATCGAGCAATTGCAGGCCAGCCGGGAGGCAAGGAAGCCCAAACGCTGGTTCGGCCGCATCGGCAAGCGCCTGAGGCGTCGCCGCGACCGGGTCTGCGAAATAGAGCGCATCCTGCACAGCAGCCAATAGCCGCCCGACGGCTTGCCGCTTTTGGTTGGCGCCGGCGTCTGAAGCCGGCGCCCAGATCAAAGCATGTCGCCAAGAGACCAATGATTGTTCCAGCGAACGTCGATCTCGTCCTCGACATTCTGATAGCGGATGTCCGTGGACAAGCGCAGCCGCTGGCTCTCATCCTGATTGGTCGTCGAGGCATGAATCATGAAAGGCGAGTGGAGCATCACATCGCCGGCCTCGTAGTCGGCGATCAGCCAGCGCGTGTCGAAACGCTCTGCCATGTCAGGCAGATCCTTCGAAACCCATCCGCCCTCCGTCATGTTGCGATTGTAGGCGCTGACGCGCTCCTCGGGGCTGAGGTCGCTGTTTTGTTCGGCAAAGTCGCGCTCCATTCGCGCACCGATGGCATGTGAGCCTTCGAGATAGGCCAACCCACCCATTTCGACCGGGATGTCTCCGATCGGGATCCATGCCGTCACGACCCGGCTGGTGCCGCCCCGAAGATAGACGAGATCATAATGCGCAGGTGTTGCCGTCGTCGTTCCCGGCAGCACATGGCGCATGATCTTGCGCTTGTGCAGGTAGGAGATGCCCGCGAGGAATTCATCCATGAAACGAGCCATGCGCGGCTGCGCGCAGAAACCCTCGTAGGCAACAGAGCGGACCAACGCCATCAGGTAACGGTCTAGCTCTTTGCTATCCGGAGTGATCGCCGAAGCGATCCCATCGCGCGGATCCGTGCCAGATGCAATGAGGCCGGTTGCCGCCAGATGGCTGAACACCCAGCCGCGGAACTCGATCACCTCATTTCGTGGCAGAAAACCCTTCAGCCAGACATACCCGTTCTCTTCGTAGAGCCGGCGGATCGCGGCGACCCCGATGCCCGGATCGGTCGGAGTGAGGTAGCCAAGCCGATTTGCCGCCGTCGACAGCGTTTTCCCATTCGCCACGAGACCGGGGCCTTTCACGTCTCTCTGTGCCACCTTCATGGAAATCGACATTTCACTCGCCCGCTGCATGAGTTGAAGACCCATTGAACCTAGCGAAGAGAACTGCTTTTCTACATGGAGGAAAATCATACTGGACTTTTCGCTCAACATGGAAACGACAGACGCCATCTATCGGTCGCCTCTTGACGCCATGGGAGGACTGGCCGTTATCGGCAGCGGGAGACAGCGTGTCGCTCATTGGGTGAAAAACCGAAAGCTGCCAAGCTATGCCGCCGTTCTGATAGAGCAAGGCAACGGGCATCTTGAAACCGGTGCCATCGTTCGCAGGAGTGTAGAAGGCCCTGCTCTTTTCTGGCTCTTCCCGAACAGGCAACACTCCTACGGCCCGGATACCGATGGCTGGAGCGAGCGATGGGTGCTTTTCGAAGGCTCGCTCGTCCGCGATTTCCTGCGGCTGCGGCTTATCAACGAGCAGGATCCGATTACTCCTCTTCGAAACCTAGACCGCGCACCGCGTCTCTTCAGTGCACTTCACGCCAATCTGCTCGAAGATACCCCGCTTGCCAGTGCCTCGGCAGCTTCGATGCTGTATCAGATCGTCATTCTCGCGGCCCATCAGGCCGGTCAAACCAAGCCTTTGCAGGCAGATGGGGCCGATATCTCCGAGATCATCGACGCGCTTCGCAAAAGGGCCATGCAGGCTCTCGACATAACGGCTTTTGCAGCCGAGTACGGCATGTCGCCGGCAACGCTGCGCCGGAAATTCCTGGCGGAAGTCGGGCTGCCGCCAAAGGCCTTTCAGCTTCGGCTGCGTATGGACCACGCCAAGGAGCTCTTGGCGACGACGGACGACAAGATCGAACTCATCGCCTCCAAGGTTGGGATCAACGACGCATTCTACTTCTCGCGGCTGTTTCACGAGCGGGAAAATTGTACGCCGCGCGAGTTTCGCCAACGCCACAGCAGAAGTTGAGCCGCAGCGCGATCGCACATCTGGCTTTCGAGGGCGCCATTGTCCGCGCTGGAAACAGCCGCGTCTGTATTCACATCTCGGCATCGCCGCCCATTGAGTTTCGTTCCACATTCCGCCGCCGCCACGCGGCCGGCGCCTCTCCCATCCGCTTGCGGAAGAACCGCGAGAAATAGGCCGGATCCTCGAAGCCCACTTCCCGGCCGATATCCTCGACCGAGCGGATCGTGAACATCAACAGGCGCTTCGCCTCCAGCAAACGCCGCTCGAGCAGCAGCTCCTTGACGGTAAGCCCGAAAACCTCGCGCGCAGCCTTGTCGAGCAGATGCGGTGTCGTGGCAAGCAGTTCAACATAGCGTCCGACCGGCCAATCGCTCCGATAGTAGCGGTCGACGGCGCTTCTGAGCGCCAGAGCAAGAGCAACGGTCGGTGAAGCTTGCGGAAGCGCCGCACTGCCGCCAAGCCGCCCCATCAACGAGAGCACGACGCCAACCAATCCCAATATCACTTTCTCGTTCTGCCCGCCACGATCCGCATATTCGGCGCTCACCATTTCGAGCAGCGCTTCGACCCGTTTCCAGGACGGATCCTCGGGACGACCAGTCAGAAATGTCGGCGCATCGAGGCCGAGGTCTACCTGAGAGGCCAGTGCCGTCAACGTATCGTCCGATACCGAGACCACAATGGCATCCGACTGATCGTCGACCTCGAATCCATGAATGATGTTGCTCGGCACGAAGCTGATCGTTGGAGCGGAAAAACTCCAAGTTTCATCCTCGATACGGTAGCGACCGCCACCTTTGAACCAATAGGTGATCTGCCCCATTGATGGGTGCTTATGCGACGCCACGTGGCCGAAATGCAGTGTTTTCCGGTCCATGACCGTCTCCACATGCAGAAATCCAACATCAAGCACACGACTTGGCTCGCCATAGACAAAGAAATTCGGAATCTCGTTTTTCTGCGACATGCCGGAAAAAGTACCAGCGAATTGTCACCTTTGTCCATGGCCGCAACGCCGGCGGCGACGTAGCATCGGTCAAGACATCAAGGGAGGAATACGAGATGCGAGCAGAAGACCACCGCAGCGACAAGAGCCGTCCATTTACCGGTGCCGAATATCTGGAAAGCCTGCGCGATGGCCGCGAAGTCTACATTAACGGCGAACGCATCGCCGATGTGACCGCACATCCCTCCATGCGCAATTCCGCTCGCTCGATTGCGCGCATGTATGATGCGCTACACGACGAAAAGTCCAAGGAGCGGTTGACCTCGCCGACGGACACTGGATCCGGCGGCTACACCCATAAATACTTCCGGGTGGCGAAATCCTCCGCCGAGCTTGTAGCCCAGCAGGGTGCCATCGCCGATTGGGCGCGCATGTCCTATGGCTGGATGGGCCGGACCGCCGATTACAAGGCCGCCCTGATGAACACGCTCGGCGCCAATGCCGACTGGTACGGACCATTCAAGGACAATGCGCTTGCCTGGCACAAACGCGCGCAGGAATCCGTGCTTTTCATGAACCACGCGATCGTCAATCCACCGATCGACCGTCATAAGCCTGCCGATGCCGTCAAGGATGTCTTTGTCCACATCACCAAGGAAACAGACGCCGGCATCTATGTCTCCGGCGCCAAGGTAGTCGCTACCTCTTCGGCACTAACCCACTACAACTTCCTTGCCCAAAGCTCGGCGACCGTGACGGAAGATCCGTCGCTATCGGTCATGTTCATCGTTCCGATGAATGCGCCCGGGATCAAGATGTTCTGCCGTGTGTCCTATGAGCAGACCGCGAATACAGTGGGGCAACCCTTCGACTATCCGCTGTCGTCGCGCTTTGACGAGAACGACGCGATCCTGGTGCTCGACAATGTCTTCGTGCCCTGGGAAGACGTGCTCGTGCTGCGCGATGCGGCCAAGATCCTGTCCTTCCACCCGGCCTCCGGCTTCATGCATGGCTATTGCTTCCAGGGCTGCACGCGCTTCGCCGTCAAGCTCGACTTCATCGCCGGGCTGCTGGCCAAGGCGCTGCGCGCCACCGGCGGCGACGCCTTCCGCGGCAATCAGGCGGCACTTGGCGAAGTCATCGCCCTACGCCACATGTTCTGGTCCTTTTCCAACGCAATGGCTTACAATCCCCAGCCCTGGGCGAATGGAGCCGTGCTGCCGAACATGGAAGCGGCCCTCGCCTACCGCACCTTCATGTCCGAAGCCTATCCGCGCGTCATCGAAACGGTACGCAAGGTCGTCGCCTCCGGTCTCATCTACCTGCCCTCCTCGGCCAAGGATTTCGGCAATCCGGAAATCGACCGCTACCTTGCCCAATATGTGCGCGGATCCAACGACATGGGCCACATCGAGCGGATCAAGATCATGAAGTTGCTCTGGGACGCAACCGGCACCGAATTCGGCGGGCGACATGCTCTTTACGAACTCAACTATGCCGGCGCACCCGAAGAAGTCCGCCTGCAGGTGCTGAAAGGCGCCGAACGGGGTGGCCGCTTGAAAGAGATGGAAGCGCTCGTCGACCGCTGCATGAGCGACTATGACGAAAACGGCTGGACTGGAGACACCTGGCTTCCGCCGCTCGGTGAGACCTCTCCTGTTCGCAGTGCCGCCGAGTGAGGTCGTTGCCATGGAGGAGCAACTCTCGAAAACCGAATTTCGCAACGCGATGGCCCGGGTCTGCGCCCCGGTCAACGTGATCACCACCAACGGCCCTGCCGGTCGCGGCGGCTTTACCGCCACCGCCATGTGCAGCGTCACCGACGAGCCGCCGACGCTGCTGGTCTGCATGAACAGCCGCTCGACGCAGACGGCGCTCTTCTTCGAAAACCGCCGCTTTTGCGTCAACGTCCTGACGCAGGAACATAAAGAGCTGGCCGGCTATTTTGCCGGTCAGTGCGCCAACATGGAGGAGCGTTATGCGGCGGCCGAATGGATCAACTTCCGCTCTGGCAGCCAAGCGCTTTCCGACGCAATCGTCTCCTTCGATTGCCGCCTGACGGAAGCGCGCCTCGTCGGCACGCATCACATCTTCATCGGCGAAGTGATGGATATCCGCAGTCGCAGGGATGGGCACGCCCTCCTCTACTTCGACCGCAACTATGTCCATGTTCCAACTCAGGCCGGCAGCTTCGGCGGCTGAGCAGCAAAACATTGAAGACGCCCAAGATAAATGGGGATGCGATCACAGATCGCATCCCCATCATTTCATTTCGATAGCCTCGGGCCATCAGGCCGCGGCGTCGCCAAGATAGAGACGATGCAGGTGGGCCGGATCGCCGGCCAGCGTCGCGCAATCGCCGTCATAGACGATCGCTCCGCGGCGTAGGACATAGGCGCGGTCGCCGATCGCAAGCGCAAGTGCCGCGAACTGCTCGACGAGAATGACCGCCATGCCGGAATCGGCCAATTGTCGGACCGCCCGCATCAGGCGGCTGACGATCACAGGCGCAAGACCGGAGGACATTTCGTCGATCATGACGACCTTGGGCCGGGTCAACAGCGAACGGGCGATGACGACCATTTGCTGCTCGCCACCCGACAGCATACCGGCCTTGATGTCTCGGCGCTGGCGCAGTTCCGGAAAGAGGCCGTAAGCCTCCTGGAGATCTGCGGCAGGATCGAGTGCCACCTTGAGATTCTCCTCGGTGGTCATTTCCGGAAAAACCGTTCGTCCCTGTTCGACGTGGCTGATGCCGGCACGGGCGCGCAAGCCCGCGCGCAGCTTCAAAAGCTCGGCGCCATCCATCGTCACAGAGCCCGCCGCGGCCGGAATAATACCCGACAGGCTTTCGAGCAGCGTCGTCTTGCCCGCTCCGTTCGATCCGAGGAGGACGCTGATTTCACCGCTCGACACGCTGAGATCCACGCCACGGACGACGGGAATGCCGGAGCGGTTGACAACGAGGCCGTTGATGGAAAGTGCGGTCATTCGGCAGCCTCTTCGAGTTCGATGCCCATATAGGCCTTCTGGACGATCGGCATGGCAAGCACGGCTTGCGGGGCGCCGTTGGCGATCACGCGTCCGAAATCGAACACCGTGATCGCCGAGCAGGCCCGCCTTACGAGATCCATGTCGTGCTCAATCAGAAGCACGGCACTGCCGAAAGTCTCGGGGATAGCAGCAATGCGCTCACCCAGCTTGACCGCGTCGGCATAGGATTGACCGGCGGCAGGTTCGTCCAAAAGGATTACCGGCGGGCGTGAAGCGACCACCCCTGCCACATCGAGAAGACGCCGTGTCCCCGCGTCGATCGACGCGATCGGCGTGTCGGCCGGCGGGCAATCGAACCATTGCAGAATGGCGGAAAGCTCTTCATCGCTGATCGCGCCGGCGGCGAGCCGTACGTAGCCACCGACACTGAGCTCGGGTGCGATGCGTGTCGTCTGCCAGGTCCGGTGAATGCCCAATCGGGCGCGGCTGGTGGCCGAGAGACCTTCCAGCGGCTTACCGTTCAGCTTCACCGAGCCATCATAGCGAGCCAAAAACCCGGCGATCGCGTCGACCATGGTGGATTTGCCGGCGCCATTCGGCCCGACAAGGCCGACAACCGTACGCGCCGGCACTTTGAGGTTGACCTTGTCGAGTGCCACGACCGCGCCATAGCGGACAGTGAGGTCGCTGACCTCCAGCGCCAGACCCGCTTCATGAGCGGTGCTTGGCGGCAGGCGGCCCGCATCTTGATGGACGGAAGCTTCCTGGCGGCGAGGCATCAGCTTGCGCCCAAGCCGCATCCAGGTCTCGCTGATGGTTTCGCCGGAGGAGAGCGCATGCACCGCACCGATGGCGAAGAAGACATTGCCGACATCCTGCGGCAGATTGAGCCTGCGCAGCAGTTCGGGAAACAACGTGATCAGTATGCCACCGATGACGGCGCCGAGTGTGAAATGCGCACCGACCATGGTCGCGACGGCGAACAGCGCCAGCGATTGCATCATCGAGAAGTTTTCGGACACCAGCGTTCCGAGATAGCCGGCGAGAAGTCCGCCCGACACGCCGGAGATAAAGGCGCTGATGGCAAAGGCGCTCAGCTTTGCACGCGGTATCGAAACGCCATGCGCCGCGGCGGCACGCTCCGAATGCCGCACCGCGAGCCAGGACGCACCAAGCCGCGAACGACTGACGAATTCGAGACTGACGGCAATCACCCCGTAGACAATCAGTACGAAGATGAAGAAGCCATAATCGCTCTCAAAAAGCGATGGGCGTACGACCTGCGTGAATGTGGTTTGCCCCGGGAAGGTGATCGTCGCCAACACCGTATCGAACGCGGCAGCGAAGCCGAGAGTAACGATCGCAAGGTTGATCCCGCGCAGGCGCAGCGCCGGCAGGCCAATGGCTATGCCGACTGGCACGGCGGCAAGACCGCCGACGATCATCCAGACCACGAGACCGCCGGGCGCCTCTATAACGTTCAGATATCCCGTCACCCAGGCGCCGACACCAGCGAAAGACATCTGACAGAGCGAGATCATACCCGTGCGGCCGGCAACGAGGCCAAGGCTTTGCAGCGCGATGCCGGTGATAAAGACCGCGGTGAGCAGGAACACCCAGTACTTGGGCAACAACAGAAGAATGAGTACACCGACTGCGGCAAGCGATAGGGCCGTTGTAACGGCGGCGCGGAAACTAGCGTGCTTCATCCCAGCGGGCTCCTCTTTGCGACCACAGGAGGACGGCAAGAATGACGATGAATGGAACGGTGCTGCGATATTGGCTGACGAGATCGATGGTGCTGACCGCCCCCTCGAGTATGCCTATCGTCAGTCCCCCCAAAAGAGCAGCGCGGAAGCTGGCGAATGCGCCGATCAATGCTGCGGCAAGCGCAGGCACGACGAGGAGGCTCAGCGACGAAAAATCGGGCGAACGCAACGGCGCGATGATCATCAGCGCGAAGGACGTCACGCCACCGGTCACGGCCCACACTCCAAGCGCCAACAATCTTACGCGAATGCCGATCAGCTCGGCTGCCATCGGACGCTGCGAAAGGGCGCGCAATTGCAGCCCTATCCGTGTCCGCGCCAGGAACTGCTCCGTCACCAAAGTGAAGACCACGGAAAGAAGCAGTGTCGTCACGGCCGCCCAGGTAACTTCGACACCGGCGAGGCGGAAAGCCGATCCGGGGATCAGCTCGGGGAAATAGTGAGGATGCTGGCCACCGGTCAGTCGCAAGCCGATAGCGATGATGCCGACCAGAAGCGCCGCCGTAACGGCCGCTTTGGTGGAGGCATTCACATTGGCAAACCAGGTCGTCATGACGAGCCCTATCAGGATCCCGGCCAAGGCGCCGGCGGCAATTCCCAATAGCGCCGCTGGCAACAGCGGCACGCCGGCCTCATGTAGCGCGACCATGATAAAGGTACCCGTGGCGCCGATTGCGGCACCGGTAAAGTTCACTACGGCCACGAGGCGGTAGGTGAATATTGCGCAAACGCCAAGGATGGCATAGGCGCCGCCTGCAGAAAGACCAGCTACAGCGGCTGTAAAGAGAGCGTTCATTCAGAGACTCCGGAAGCGGGCACACCGCCTCACCAGATCAGATCGTGATCGGGGCTCATCGCCCGGCCTCGTCTCGGTGTCGACAAGGCCGGGCGCACAGCCTGCTTACTTGGCCTTCGCCAAAGTATACCAATCCGGCGTTTTGACCGTCCACTTGCCATCGACAAGCTGCATGACTTTGGTCGCCTTCATGGGCGAATGCGCTCTGGCTTCGCCGAAGACATAGGGGCTGCCGGCGAGAGAATACTGCATTTCCTTGCCTTCCTTCAGCGCCGAGGTGACGGTTTCGCGGGTGACTTCACCATCGATGCCCGAAATCGTGTCGATCATCACCTTGGCGGCGAGGTAGCCACCCTGCGAGAAGGCGGTCTTTGCAAGGCCAGCCTTGTCCATGGTCTTGGCCCAGTCGGCGTTGGCTGCGTTGTTTTCAGTATAAGGCTCCCATTCCGTGCCCACGTAGACGGGCTGCGTGCTGTCGGCCAGTGCCTTGGCAACGCCTTCGGTGTAGCCGGGTGCGAGGAACAGCCAGTTGATACCCGAGATCTTCTGCGCATCCGCAGTCTTCACCCATTGCACCACGCCAGGCTCGACCTGGTTGGTGAGCACGGCATCGCAGCCGGCGTCGCGTGCCTTGATGACGTAAGGCGTCAGATCACCCTGCGGCGGCAGGGTCATGTCGACGAGGCCGACCTTGTTGCCGGTCAGCTTCTGCCAGGCCGCAACCGCGTTGCCATAGGCTTCCTGTGTGCCGCCGAGAATCAGGAAGAAGGCGCAAACCTTCTTTGCTCCAAGGTTCTTCGTCGCATAATCAAGCATGACGGTGGTCAGCGTGAACGGGCCGACGTTGACGGGTGAAATGCTCGGCGCATTGAAGCAGAGCGGATCGACGCCCACGCCCTGAACAGCGAGCACGTCGTTGCGATTGTAGGTGCCGGCATTGACGGCACAGTCGAGCAGGCTTGCACCGCCCGCAAGAGCCACGACACCCTTGTTGTCGATGAGGTCACGTGCTGCCTGGGCCGCGACCTGCGGGTCGCCCTTATCGTCCGCCAGCGAATACTCGATCTTGCAGCCATTGATGCCGCCTGCATCGTTCAACTGCTCGAACACGGCCTTGGTGGCCTTCGGCGCGTCGGAAAAGTCGACGACGCCGGTGACGGTCGAAACGGCGCCGATCTTGATCGGCCCGCTCTTGCAGGTCGGTCCGGCCGCAAAGGCGTACGAACCGGTAAAGGCCATGCCGGCGACGGCCAGGCCAACGGCGACGACTGTTGATGTCAATTTCATTCTCTTCCCTTCCCTCCTTGTAGTTTGCGGCGTTTCCTCTTCGCCGCTCCAGCTAGCGCTGGTAGACGGGCTCACCCGCGAAATATGTGGTCAGCACCTTGGTATCGGCGATTTGATCCGCCGGTACTTCGAAGACATTCTGGTCAAGCACGATGATGTCGGCCGACTTGCCGGCGACAAGCGAGCCGGTTTCATCGTCCAGCCGCATCGCCTTTGCCGAATTGAGCGTGTAGATCTCGATGGCCGAAGCGAGGTCGATCGCCTGCTCCGCCCAGAGCGAGACACCCGGAAAGGCGCCGGACGGGTTCTGCCGCGTCACCATGCCTTCAATCCCGTTCCATGGATCCGGGATCGGGATGACGGGCCAATCGGAACCGCCCGCCAGCAGCGCGCCGGTAGCCTTCATGCTCGCAATCGGCCAGAAGCGGGTTGCCCGTTCCTCGCCCATCACTTCCTTGTGGCCTTCCAGGAAGGTCGTCGGATACCAGATCATCGGGCAGAGATCGGCGACAACGCCGAGCGCCGCGAAACGGCTGATATCTTCCTCGCGCAGATAGCTCGCATGAGCGATGTGATGCTTGATATCGGTCGGGCCATTGAAATGTCGGACGGCCTCGACCGCATCGAGCATCTCGGTGACGGAATAGTCGCCCGCGCAGTGGATCTTCAGCCCCATGCCGAGCTTTTCGGACTTGTCGATATGGCGGACGAGATCGGGGTAGTTCACCAGCACTTCGCCGCGATAGCCGTGCGGATGCGCGGCATCCGCAACATAGGCGTCATGGAAAGCCGCCGTACGGGCGCCGGGAACGCCGTCGAGGAAGATTTTCGTGAAGTTCGGCTTCACATGTTCGGTGCGAAACTCGTCCCGCAGGGCCAGCAGGCCGTCACCTGAAAGGCCGAACATGAAGCTCGGCTCGATGAGCGGCAATGATGTAACAGCCCATGCGGTCAGCTTGCCCTTTACATCCAAATTCTTCAGGGCCTTCAGGATGGGCAATACCGACGCCGCATCCTGGAAAGCAGTCACGCCGTAGGAATTGACAATTTCGATGGCGCGGGCCACGGCAGCCTCGCCCATTTCCTCGGTGAAGGCCTCGGCGGCCGTCCGTTCGACAATGCCGGCGGCGGACTCGACCAGCAGGCCAGTGAGCCTGCCCGTGCCGGGGTCGCGACCGAAGGAGCCCTGCGGCGGATCAGGCTGGTTGTTGGAAATCCCGGCAAGACGCATCGCCTCGCTGTTGACCCAGCGATTATGCATGGTTTCGTCACGCAGCAGAACCGGATGTCCGAGGCTTGCCTCGTCCAGCTTCTTGAGCGCGGCCTCGCTGTTGATCGCCGTGATCATGTCGGCGCCCCATTGATTGGCGACGATCCATTGCCCCTGCGGCACGATCTCGGCCTGCTTGCGCACATGGGCGCAGATCGCCTCGACAGAGGCGCCTGCCGGAATCTGGGTTTCAAACAGCTCGGCCTGGCCGCCCATCATGATGTGATTGTGGATGTCGATGAAACCAGGCATCGCCATCTTGCCGGCAAGATCAACAACGCGCGTTTCCGGCCCCTTCAGCGCTTCGATTTCAACGCTGCTGCCGACTGCCAGGAGGCGGCCGTTCTTGACGGCAAGCGCCTCGGCCCAAGGCTGGCTTGGCTCAACAGTATAGATTCGTCCATTGATAAGAATGAGATCGGCAAAGCCGAGCGAAACAGTCATGTTCAGTTCCCACTTAGATTCATTATTTGAACCACTTATTCAAATATCGAGAGTGATGCAGGGCCTGGCATTTGTCAACATAGTTCACACGTTAAATATATTGATGTGTGTACCACCCTCGCGAGCAAAACCCGGCGCTCCGCGCACGACGGATCGGCCGCCCGCAAGGCCTTTGCTTACGGGGCGGACGCAGCCGATGCGCTTTCGCGCCCGGCGTTTGTTGGAAGCTGGGCGATTCCGCGAAAAATGCGTAGCGGCCTGCCACCCGCAGTTTTCGAAGAAACAAAGGAATGGCGCTTTCGCGATTCAAGGAAAGGCGGAAGCGCCTTATCGCGTCAGAGCTGGATCCAGGCGGTTTTCAGATCGACATATTTGTCCAGAGCATGCAGCGACTTGTCATGGCCGTTGCCCGATTGCTTGACGCCGCCCAACGGCACGCTGTTGTCAGCACCGCCATAGGTATTGACGTGGACGACGCCGGCCTGAATCCCACGCACCATTCGATGAGCACGCGACAGGTTCGACGTCCAGACAGCCGAGGCAAGGCCATATTCAGTGGCATTAGCGATCTGCAGAGCTTCCGCCTCAGTCTCAAACGGAATGATCGACAGGATCGGCCCGAAGACTTCTTCGCGTGCCAGGGTCATCGATGGCGTGACGTCGAACACGGCAGGCCGCATGTAATAACCGCCGGTCTCCTCCAGGATGCGCGAGCCGCCGGTGCGCAAGGAAGCCCCTTCCGATAGGGCCTGCCCGACATAACCGAGATCCTTCTTCAGCTGGATCTCGCTGGAGATCGCGCCCGCCTCCGTCGACAACTGCAGGGGATCGCCGACCTTCATGCTATCCGCAATGCGGGCGACCTTTTCCGAGAAGGCGTCATGGACTGACTTCTCGACAAGCAAGCGGGAGCCGGCAACGCAAACCTGACCGGAATTGCGAAAGATGCCATAGGCCGAAACCTTCGCCGCCTGATCCAGATCCGGCGCATCGGCAAAGACGATGTTCGGAGACTTGCCGCCAAGCTCGAGATAGACGCGCTTCAGGTTCGAGCGCGCCGAGTATTCCAGAAGTCGGCGCCCGACCGGTCCGGAGCCGGTAAAGGCAAGGACATCCACGCCCATGTGCAGGCCCAACGCCTCGCCGCTGACCGCACCACGGCCGGTGACGACATTGAAGACACCTTCGGGCAATCCGGCTTCCGCACAGAGTTCGGCGAGCCGCAACAGCGTCAGCGACGCACCCTCTGCAGGCTTCAGCACGACGGAATTGCCGGCAGCAAACGCCGGCGCAATCTTCCAGGCTCCGATCATCATCGGAAAATTCCACGGCACAATGGCTGCAACGACGCCGATAGGCTCGCGGTGGACGAGGCCGAGAATATTGTCAGCGGTCGGCGCGATCTCGCCATAGACCTTGTCGATTGCCTCGGCATAGTAGCGGAAAGTGCCTGCGGCACTGCCGGGTTCCGCCTTCAGGGCCATTGAAATTTCAGTGCCGTTGTCGCGCACGCCGAGCACGGCAAGCTCCAGCGCATTCTTCTCGATCAAATCGGCGATCTTCAGCAGCACTTTTTTGCGCTCAGCGGGAGCGGCTTTCGACCAGTTTCCCTTTTCGAAAGCCGCGCGCGCAGCTCTCACGGCCAAATCGACATCTTCCGCACCGGCATCGGCGATCGTGGTCAACCTGGTGCCATCGATCGGCGAGATGACATCCATGACAGCGCCGCTGACCGCCGGTCGCCATGCGCCGCCAATGAACAGCGATTGTGGGGAAACGGACGCCGTCCGAAGCTGATCGATCTTATCCTGCATCTCATTCTCTCGATTGAAAGGGTGGCGAGTATCCCCCGCCACCACGATTGGACCTCTATCAGGCTTCCTGACCTGCACCGAGGCGGGCAAAGCCATCGGCATCCGCCGACCGCAAGCGCGCAGCGGCGATAATTCCGATGACACCGGCGATCAGAACGAGGCAGGGCAGCAGCACGGCAAGCGCACCGTTCGCTCCGGCAATCGCACCGAAATTCGCCGAAATATAGTAGACGAGCGCCGCAAGAATAAGCCCCGTCAGCGTCGGCAACACCTTGACCGCCAGTACATTATTCTCAAGCCCCGGATTGCGGCTGAAGAAGACAACGATCGAAAAGGCGGTGAAGGCCATCAGCAGGATGATTGCCAGAGTTCCCACGTTGGTCAGCCAGGAGAAGAGCCCCAGCACCGGATCCTGGCCGGTCGCGGCGAACAGTGCGACGACGAGCACGGCGATAACGGTCTGGATGATCGAGCCGACATGCGGGCTCTGGAAGACGGGATGCGTCACACCGACCGACTTGGGCAGCAGACCTTCACGACCGGCGACGTACATGTAGCGGGCAACGCCATTGTGGAAGGCGAGAACGCCGGCGAAAAGGCTGGTGATGAAGAGAACGCTCATCACAACCGTGATCCAATGACCGACATAACGCTCGGCAAGACCGAAGAGGAAGGTGGTCGGATCGGCAAGGCCCTGCAGAGTGGGTACGAGCTTGTCGACACCGGCGCCGGTCACCATCAGCCAGGACGTCAGCATGTAGAAGAGACCGATGATCAGCACCGAGATATAGGTTGCGCGCGGTACGGTCTTGTGCGGCTCGCGGGCTTCTTCGCTGTAGATCGTCGTCGCTTCGAAACCGATGAAAGCGGCAAAGCAGAACAGCAGACCAACAGCCGGCGTTCCGCTCCAGAATGCGGTTGGTGTGAAGGGTGCAGCAGAGAGGCCGGCATCACCGCCCTTGACGAAAATCGCGCCGTCGATGACGAGAACGACCAGATATTCGAGAATGACGAGAACCGTCAGCACCTTGGCCGAGAGATCGACCCGGCGGTAGCCGAAAACGGCCACAAAAGCGATGCCGATGAAGGTCCAAACCCACCAGGGCAAGTCAAGACCGAATTGCTCGGCAAAGAAGCCTTTGGTCGCAGCGCCGAAAAGCCCGAAAACGCCAACCTGCATGCAATTGTAAGCGAGAATGGCGATGAGGGCGGCCGCGCCGCCCATAAGCCCGCCAAGTCCTCTAGCCGTGTAGGCGTAGAAGGCGCCGGCATTGCGAATGTGTCGCGCCATGGCCACGTAGCCGATCGCGAACAGCAGCAAAATGCCGGTCACGATCAAAAAGGTCAAAGGAATGCCTGGCCCGTTGCCGAGCATCATCGATAGCGGCACGCCACCGGCAACCGCTGTCAGCGGCGCTGCGGCGGACACGACCAGAAAGGTCACGGCACCCACGCCGAGACTGTTTTTGCGCAGCTGATTCTCAGCGGCGCCCTGCGAATTTTGCGTGTTCATCTGCGTTGTTCCCCTTGTTGAGAGCATCCGATCGTCGCTGCGATTTCCCACAAACGACCTCCACCAGAACCGGACTGACGAGCGGGGGCTTGAGCTTTTGTTGATTATGCCGCCATCAGCGCTTATGGTTCATTATTTGAACCACAGCTTCAAATATAGACTTGCAAACATTCCTGGGCTCTGTCAAGTTATTTCGCATGTTAAGTATCTTGGGTCGCTGCTATCGTGCCGCGGCGCATGATCAGCGAGCTGATTTGACGGAAGCCACGGCTGGACGCCCAAAAACAGACGCTGACCAACCCAAGAGGAGGAACGATGAGCACGATCGGGAAGGCGCTTTCATTGCTGGATACCCTGTCACGGCTAGACAAGGAGGTGGGTCTGACAGACATCGCCAATCTGTGCGCACTCGACAAGGCAACGGCACGACGTTTTCTGGTCGAGCTGGAGAAGCACGGCTTCGTCGAGCAGGACGCCGATACGCGGCGATACAGGGTCGGTTCCGCACCCGTTCGCCTTGCCCGCGTTCGCGAAGCGCGTTTTCCATTTCTGCGAATCGCGATGCCGTTTCTGCAGGCGCTCGCGGGATCGTCGACCGAAACCGTACACCTTTCCGAATTCTCCGGCGGGCAGCTCTCCACCATTCATGTGGAGGATTCGTCCTGGGCGCATCGAATCATCGTCGAAGTCGGCAGTCTGCTGCCCTTTCATGCCACGGCATCCGGCCTCGCCTTCCTTGCCTTCTGTCCGAAAGCGGAGATCGAGGATTTTCTCAGCAAGCCGCTCGAGAAATTCACCGACCATACCATTGTCGATCCGGACCTCGTCCGCGGCATGCTCGACGAGACGGCCGAACGCGGCTTCTCGATCAGCCATCAGGGGCTTGAAGCCGGTGTGATCAGCACAGCAGCGCCGGTATGCGCGCCAGATGGGCGGCCGATCGGCTGTGTCGCGATCGCGGCCCCGCTTTCGCGCACGACGAAGACGGCCATCCACGAGTTTGGCGTGCAGGCCGTCGCGACCGCCAACGCGATCTCAGAAAAATACTACGGGTCGGAAAAACCCATGGGAACCAGTACAAAAAGCAGGAGGACAGATTGATGAGCCCAGCGGCTCCCTCGCCCAGAATTCTCGTCATCGGAACCGGTGACACCAAGAGCGATGAACTGCAATTCATGGCATCCGTCATTGCGGAAGCCGGTGGCAGACCGGTCATGGTGGATGTCAGCATTCTCGGCGACCCGCCCTACGTGCCCGACTATTCCAGGCATGATATCGCGAAGGCGGTCGATACCACGATCGAGGCGATTGCCGAGAGCGGCGATGAAAACAGCGCCATGGCCGGCATGGCTGCAGGCGCAACGGCGCTGACGAAACGACTTTACGAGGACGGTCTGGTCGACGGCATTATCGTCCTCGGCGGCACCATGGGCACCGATCTGGCGCTCGACGTCGCCGCGGTCCTGCCACTCGGCGTACCGAAATTCGTCGTTTCGACGATTGCGTACTCCCACCTGATCCCGCCCGAGCGCATTGCCCCTGATCTCATGATGATCTTGTGGGCCGGCGGCCTCTACGGGCTGAACGATATTTGCCGTTCGGTTCTGTCTCAGGCATGCGGCGCCGTCGTCGGAGCAGCCAAGCACGGAACCAAGACCGATCGCCAACGCCCGCTCATCGGCATGACGTCGCTCGGTTCCACCTGCCTGAAATATATGAAGTATCTGCGGCCGGAGCTCGAAAAGCGCGGCTATGAAGTCGCTATCTTCCACGCCACCGGCATGGGCGGGCGCGCCTACGAAGCCATCGCCTCGCAGGGAGGCTTTGCGGCCGTTTTCGACTTCTGCATTCAGGAAGTCAGCAATCATCACTACGACACCGTGGTCACCTCAGGCCCGGACAGGCTGGAAAATGCCGGCCGCACCGGCATCCCCCAGATCGTCGCGCCCGGAGCCGTCGATATGGTCGATCTTCAGGCATGGCGCGCCCTGCCGGAGGTCCTCGCCGAGCGGCCCTACCATGCCCATAACCGGCTGATAGCATCCGTGACGACATCACCGGAAGGCCGCCGGGAAGTTGCCCAGGTGATCGGACGCAAACTTGCGCGCGCCGATGCCAAGGTCGCCTTCCTGCTGCCGACCGAAGGTATTCAGGAATGGGACAAGCCGAACGAGCCGTTGCATGATCCGGACGGGCTTGCGGCCTTCGTGGAAGAGATGCGCCGCGCCATACCGCCGTCTGTTGCCCTGGAAGAGGTCGACGCCCACATCAATTCTCCCGCCTTTTCAGCTGCAGCCCTTGCCGTTTTCGACAAATGGGTCGCGGAAGGCATCATTCCGGAGGGAAGACCATGACATCGCAACGCGCACTCGTCCTCGATTTCGGCGGCGTGGTTACCCGCACACTATTCGAAACCCATGACGTCACCGAGCGCACTCTCGGTCTTCCGAAAGGATCGCTGACGTGGCTCGGACCGTTCGACACCACCACGGATCCGCTCTGGGTGTCGATGCAGAAACGCGAAATCACCGAACGCGACTACTGGCTGACTCGTGCAGGAGAAGTCGGGAAAATGGTCGGCGAGAACTGGGCCGACATGCAGACTTTCGTGCGCCGTGCCCGCGGCGCCGAGCCTGAACTGGTGCTGCGTCCGGAAGCCCGCGACGCCATCCTGCGGGTCAAGGAAGCCGGCCTCAAGCTGGCGATTCTGTCGAACGAGCTGGACCTCTTCTATGGCGTCGAGTTCCGCAAACGCTTCCCGCTGATCGACCTTTTCGACGTTATCGTCGACGCCACCTATACGAAGATCCTCAAGCCCGATCCCCGCGCCTACGAACTCGTTCTTGCCGAGCTCGATCTGCCGCGCGAGGCCTGCGTCTTCGTTGACGACCAGAAGAAAAACATCGAGGGCGCCGAAGCCGTGAACCTGCCTCACGTGCATTTCGACGTTACCCGCCCCGCCGAAAGCTACGCCCAAGCACTTGCGATGCTGGGCCTCTGAACAAAGAGGAATTTGACATGCGCGAAACCAATTTCATCATCGAGAACAACGCCCGCCACCTGTGGCATCCGATGGCTCACCCGGCCGAGATGCAGGCGCATCCGCCGCGAATCGTCAATTCGGGCGAAGGCGTCGAAATCGTCGATATCCAGGGCAAGAAGGTGCTCGATGCTGTCGGCGGCCTTTGGAACGTCAATCTCGGTTACTCCTGCGAACCGGTGAAGAAGGCGATCCGCGATCAGCTCGACGAACTGCCCTACTACTCAACCTTCCGCGGCACGACCAACTCGCCGCTGATCGAACTGTCCTACGAACTTGCCGAATGGTTCAAGCCCGATGGCTTGAGCCGCTCCTTCTTCACCTCGGGCGGCTCGGATTCGGTCGAGACCTGCCTGCGGCTGGCGCGCCAGTATCACAAGATCAACGGCCAGCCTGAGCGCACCAAATTCGTCGCGCTGAAGAAGGGCTATCACGGCACGCATTTCGGCGGCGCCTCCGTCAACGGCAACCAGAATTTCCGCCGCAACTACGAACCGCTGCTGCCCGGCGTCATCCATCTGCCCGCCCCCTTCCCCTATCGTAACCCATTCAACATCACCGACGGCGCAGAGATCGCGGCAGCGATCGGCAGGCTGTTTGAGGATGAAATTGCCTTCCAGGGTGCGGACACTATCGCGGCCCTGATCGTGGAGCCGGTGCTCGGCGCAGGCGGCGTGATCGTCCCGCACGAGACCTTCCTGCCGCTGATGCGTGAGATCTGCGACCGCCACGGTATCCTGCTGATTGCCGATGAGGTCATCACGGCCTTCGGCCGCACCGGCGCCTGGACCGGATCGCGCCTCTGGGGCGTCAAGCCGGACATGATGTCGACAGCCAAGGCGATCACCAACGGCTATTTCCCCTTCGGTGCCGTGATGATCTCCGATAAGGTCGCCGAGGTCTTCGAAAGCAATAAAAACTCCGTCGGCAATATCGGCCATGGCTACACCTATTCCGGCCATCCGGTCGGCGCAGCGGCCGCACTGGCTACGCTGAAGGAGACCAAGCGCCTTGACGTGGCTGCCAATGCCGCCGCCCGGGGCGAGGAACTCATGGCCGGCCTGAAGGCGCTGCAGAACAAGCATGAACTGATCGGCGACGTGCGCGGCAAGGGCCTGATGTGCGCCCTCGAACTCGTCAGCGACCGCGCGAAGAAGAGCGCCGCGGCCAAGGACGTGGTTCAGAAGGTCCATGACGCAACCTACGATGCCGGCGTAATGGTCCGCACCTCCGGCGCCAACGTCATCATGTCGCCGCCGCTGATCGTGACGGCAGCGAATGTCCAGACCATCCTGACCGCGCTCGACGCAGGTCTTGCCGCCGCGAGGTCCTGATCATGTCCGACAATGCAGCCCTTATCGCGCGGCGCGAGCGGCTCCTCGGCCACAACATGTCGCTCTTCTATGAAGATCCGGTCCATCTGGTGCGCGGCGAAGGCGTCTGGCTATGGGACGCCGACGGTAAGAAATACCTCGACTGCTATAACAATGTGCCGCATGTCGGCCATTGCCATCCGCGCGTGGTCGAAGCCATTACGCGTCAGGCCTCGACGCTGAACACACACACGCGCTATCTGCACGAGGGTATCCTCGACTATGTCGAGCGGCTGACCGCAACCTTCGACGGGAGTCTCGACGCTGCTATTCTGACCTGCACGGGCAGCGAAGCCAACGACGTGGCGCTGCGCATGGCGCAAGCGGTAACCGGCAAGACCGGTGTGATCGCCACCAACCACACCTACCATGGCAACACGACGGCCGTGTCGCAATTGTCGACGCGCATGCCGCCGGTCGGCGGCTTCGGCGGCCATGTCAGGCACGTGTCGGCGCCGGACAGCTATCGGCCACTGGGCGGCGAAGGCGGAGATGCTTTTGCCACAGTCTTTGCAGGGGAGGTCGAAAAGGCGATCGCCTCATTGCAGGACAGCCCGCACGGCTTTTCCGCCATCATTATCGATCCGTTCTTTGCCAATGAAGGCTTCCCGGATTTGCCGCCTGGCTTCCTGGACAAGACGGTCGCCGCCGTGCGGAAAGCCGGCGGCCTGGTCATTACCGATGAAGTGCAACCCGGTTTCGGCCGCACGGGCACACATATGTGGGGCCACCAGCACGCCGGTATCGTTCCCGATATCGTCACCCTCGGCAAGCCGATGGCCAACGGCCATCCGGTCGGCGGCGTCGTTGCCAACCTTGATACGGTGAATGCGTTCCGCAAGGCTTTCCGCTATTTCAACACCTTCGGCGGCAATCCGGTCTCCTGCGCGGCGGCGATGGCCGTCCTCGATGTGATCAAGGACGAAAACCTCATCGAGAACGCCCGCAAGGTCGGCGAACACGCGCGTGCTGCCTTCCAGAAGCTCGCGCAGAAGCACTCGATCATCGGCGACGTACGCGGAAGCGGCCTTTTCATGGGGACGGAATTCGTGCTCGACCGGGCAACGAAGGAGCCCGCCCCGACCCAGGCGACCCGGATCGTCAATGAGATGCGTGAACGCGGCGTGCTGATGGGCAAGATCGGCATTCATCAATGCGCGACCAAAATCCGCCCGCCTATGCCCTTCACCACAGAGAACGCCGATTTCATGTTGTCGATTCTCGACGACGTGCTGTCCGGTTTGTGAGGCTGATATGGCTGACGATTTGCCGCCCGCCATCCGCGACGCCCTGCAGAAGCGTGCGCTGGAGGCGCTCGACCATTGGCCGGTTCAGGCTCATGAACCGGTGCTGATGAAATATCGAGAGAATGCCGTCTTCCGCATCACTCTCGACGACGGACAATATGCAGCGCTCCGGCTGCATCGTCCGGGCTATCACGACGAAACGAGCCTGCGCTCGGAACTGCATCTCATGGCAGCACTCCGGCTCGGCGACCTCAACGTGCCGAGCCCTGTTCCGACGAGCGACAGGCAAAGCCTCGTTCGGCTCCCGGCCAACCGACAATTTTCCGAGCAGCACGCCGACGTCGTCAGCTGGATCGATGGTTCACCGCTCGGCCAGAGCGGCACGCCACTGGCGCAGTCAGCCGAAAAGCAGGCGGAGATATTCTCCCGTGTTGGCCGCTCCATGGCGACCATGCATAATCTCGCCGATGCCTGGGAACCGCCCGAGCGCTTTCGACGGCCGGCATGGGATGTGGAAGGCCTCGTCGGCGAAAAGCCTTTGTGGGGACGCTTCTGGGATTGCCTGGGCCTCTCGAAGGGCGACGCCGAAGCGCTGACGGCGTTGCGGGGCCAATTGCGCCAAGCGCTCGCAAAGGTACAGGAACACGGCCTCGATTATGGCCTGATCCATGCCGATCTCGTGCGTGAGAACATCTTCCTCACGGACAACGAAAGCGACGTTGCCTTCATCGATTTCGACGATGCGGGATATGGTTTCCGTCTTTTCGATCTTGCAACGGCCTTACTGAAGAACCGCAACGAACCCGCTTATCCGGACATCGAGAAGGCGCTGATTTCAGGCTATCGAAGCCAGCGCGAGCTTTCCGACGCGACGCTTGAATTCCTGCCGCTCTTCATGGTTCTGCGCAGCCTGACCTACATCGGATGGCTCGCCGAGCGTCCCGAGATTCCGAACTCTGCCCCGCGCCTTGCTCGCTACGTCAACGAAAGTCTGGAGATGGCAAGAAAGCTGAACAGCATCGCTTGACTTCTCCCGGAAATTTATTAACGTGTTAAGTAATTAAGAGATCGGGAGGACGCATGCCACATCTCGCCATCGAGTATTCGGCCAATCTGGAAGGCCGCGCCGATATCGGCGCGCTTTGCGAACGACTGCTGAAGACCGTATTGGAAACCGGCCTTTTCGAGACCGGGGCCGTGCGTGTCCGCGCCTTCCGCGCCGATCACTACGCCATCGCAGACAAGCTTCCGGAGAACGCCTTCGTCGATCTGAACTTCCGTATCGGTAAGGGTCGCACGGCTGACGAAAAGAAGCGCACCGGCGAAGCGATCTTCGCGGCAGCGACCGAGGTTCTGGCCCCCCTCTTCGAGACACCGCATTTCGCGCTCTCGCTGGAAATTCGCGAGATCGATGCGGAACTCAGCTGGAAGAAAAACGCCATTCATCCGCGGCTTCGCGGCAAGTGACCACGCCCGCCTTAGGGACGAGATAACATCAAGGAAATAGACGATGTCCAAATTGCAGGAAAACATCGCAAAGGCCGAAAGCTTTCTGGCCCGATTCAAGGAGCGCGGTGTTCTCAACCGCATCAACGGCGAGGATGTCCGTGCCGATGACGGTTCGACCTTCGAGACCATTTCGCCGGTCGATCTGAAGCCGCTTGCCACCGTCGCTCGTGGCAAGGCTGCCGATATCGATCGTGCCGCCAAGGCCGCAAAGGCCGCCTTTGCCGATTGGGCTGCCATGCCGGGTGACGCCCGCAAGAAGCTTCTGCACAAAATTGCCGATGCGATCGTAGCCCGGGCCGAAGAGATCGCCTTCGTCGAATGCATGGACACCGGACAGTCGTTGAAATTCATGGCCAAGGCGGCGCTGCGCGGCGCCGAGAATTTCCGCTTCTTCGCCGATCGTGCGCCGGAAGCGCGCGATGGCAAGTCGATCCGCGCCGAAGGCCAGGTGAACCTGACGACGCGCGTTCCGATCGGCCCTGTTGGCATCATCACACCCTGGAACACGCCTTTCATGCTGTCGACGTGGAAGATCGCGCCGGCACTGGCTGCCGGCTGCACCATCGTCCACAAACCAGCCGAATTCTCACCGCTGACCGCCCGCCTGCTGGTGGAGATCGCCGAAGATGCCGGCCTGCCGAAGGGGGTCTGGAACCTCGTCAACGGCCTCGGCGAGGATGCCGGCCGTGCATTGACGGAGCATCCGTTGATCAAGGCCATCGGCTTTGTCGGAGAAAGCCGCACCGGCTCGATGATCATGAAGCAGGGCGCGGACACGCTGAAGCGTGTGCATTTTGAACTCGGCGGCAAGAACCCGGTCGTTGTCTTTGCCGATGCAGATCTCGAACGCGCCGCCGATGCGGCCGTCTTCATGATCTACTCCTTGAACGGCGAGCGCTGCACCTCGTCCTCGCGCCTGCTGGTGGAGGAAAGCGTCTACGACAAGTTCACCTCAATCGTCGCCGAGAAGGCCAAACGCATCAAGGTCGGCCATCCGCTGGACCCGGAAACGGTCGTCGGTCCGCTCGTCCATCCCGTGCACGAAAAGAAGGTGCTGGAATATATCCAGATCGGCAAATCCGAGGGTGCAACCGTGGCAGCCGGCGGCGAGAAGTTCGATGGCCCGGGCGGCGGTTGCTACGTCTCCCCGACCCTGTTCACGGGCGCCAACAACCAGATGCGCATCGCACAGGAAGAAATCTTCGGACCTGTGCTGACCGCCATCCCGTTCAAGGATGAAGCCGATGCACTCGCGCTTGCCAACGATGTCCAATACGGCCTGACCGGCTATCTCTGGACATCGGACGTCACGCGCGCCTTCCGCTTCACCGATCACCTCGAGGCCGGCATGATCTGGGTGAATTCGGAAAACGTCCGTCATCTGCCCACCCCCTTCGGTGGGGTCAAGAATTCCGGCATCGGCCGCGACGGCGGCGATTGGTCCTTCGATTTCTACATGGAAACCAAGAACGTCGCCTTCGCCACCAAGCCACACGCAATCCAGAAACTCGGCGGCTGAGCCGACAATACGCATCTAGGAGGAACATATGCCCCTGCCGAAACCAAATCTCTATCCGCCCTTCAACATCGTGCGCCTCAGCCATGTCGAATTCGGCGTTACCGATCTTGCCAAGTCGCGCTCCTTCTATGTCGACACACTCGGCCTGCAGGTGACGGACGAGACGGCTGACACCATCTACTTGCGCGCGCTTGAAGAGCGCGGCCATCACTGCATCGTGCTGCGCAAGTCTGATAAGGCCGAAGCCCGCGATCTCGGCTTCAAGGTCTTCGGGGACGAGGATCTCGACAAGGCCGCCCACTTCTTCAAGGGCAAAGGCTTGCCGGTGGAATGGGTCGAGCGCCCCTATCAGGCGCGGACTTTCCGCACACGCGATCCGCACGGCATCCCGCTCGAGTTCTACTCGAAGATGGATCGCCTGCCGCCAATCCATCAGAAATATGCGCTCTACAAGGGCGTCAAGCCGCTGCGCATCGACCACTTCAACTGCTACTCGACCAATGTCGACGAGAGCGTTGCTTTCTATAACGAACTCGGCTTCCGCGTCACTGAGTACACCGAGGATGCGGAAACCGGCCGTCTCTGGGCTGCCTGGACCCATCGCAAGGGCGGCGTCCACGACATCGCCTTCACCAATGGTCGCGGCCCGCGCCTGCACCACACCGCCTTCTGGGTTCCGACGCCGCTCAACATCATCGACCTGCTCGACCTGATGGCGACCACCGGCTGGGTCAGCAACATCGAGCGCGGTCCGGGTCGTCATGGCATCTCGAATGCCTTCTTCCTCTACGTTCTCGATCCGGATGGCCACCGCATCGAAATCTATTGCTCGGACTATCAGACGGTCGATCCCGATCTGGAACCGATCAGGTGGGACCTCAAGGATCCGCAGCGCCAAACACTTTGGGGCGCACCCGCTCCCAAATCCTGGTTCGAACATGGTAGCCTGTTCGCCGGCGCAGAGGTGGCGGAGCCGGAACTGAAGGCACAGCCGATTATCGCGCCTTAAGCGTTAACCCTGAGAGCGGGCGAAAGCGCCCGCTCTTTTCAACGTTATCCAGGCGAGGAGATAGTCATGAAATTGAAGGATGCAACTTTGTTCCGGCAGGCGGCATTGGTCGGCGGCGAGTGGATCGAAGCCGATCCTGCCAACGCGATCAAGGTCGACAACCCGGCAAACGGGGAAATCATCGGTCTCGTCCCCAATCTGGGTGCTGCCGAAACCAAGAAAGCGATTGCCACAGCGGAAGTTGCTCAGAAGGAATGGGCCGCCCGCACCGCGAAGGAGCGCTCCGGTGTCCTCAAGCGCTGGTTCGAGCTGATGATGGAAAATCAGGATGATCTTGGACGCATCCTGACGGCCGAACAGGGTAAGCCACTGCCCGAAGCCAAGGGTGAGATTGCCTATGGCGCAAGCTTCATCGAATGGTTTGCCGAAGAAGCCCGTCGCGTCTATGGCGACATCATTCCCGGCCACCAGAAGGACAAGCGCATTCTGGTCATGAAACAGCCGATCGGCGTGGTCGCAGCGATCACTCCCTGGAATTTCCCGAATGCCATGATCACCCGCAAGGCCGGCCCGGCCTTCGCCGCTGGTTGCGCGATGGTGCTGAAGCCCGCCTCGCAGACGCCGTTCTCGGCAATCGCGCTTGCAGTCCTTGCGGAACGTGCCGGCCTGCCCAAGGGTCTGTTCAGCGTCATCACCGGTTCAGCGCGCGCCATCGGCGCCGAAATGACCGCAAGCCCGGTCGTGCGCAAACTCACCTTCACCGGTTCGACTGAAGTCGGCGCGGAACTCTACAAGCAGAGCGCACCGACCATCAAGAAACTCGGCTTGGAACTTGGCGGCAATGCGCCCTTCATCGTATTCGACGATGCCGATCTCGATGCAGCCGTCGAAGGCGCCCTCATCGCCAAGTTCCGTAACAATGGACAAACCTGCGTCTGCGCCAATCGTCTCTACGTGCAGGACGGCGTCTATGATGCCTTTGCCGAGAAGCTTGCCAAGGCTGTCGGCTCGCTTAAAACAGGCAACGGTTTCGATGAGGGCATCAACCTCGGGCCGCTAATCGATGAAGCAGCGCTCAACAAGGTCGAAGAGCATGTCGCCGACGCCCTTTCCAAGGGCGGCCGTATCGTTGCCGGCGGTCATCGCCATCAGCTCGGCGGACGCTTCTATGAAGCGACGGTGCTCGCCGATGTCACTCCGGCAATGGCAGTTGCCAGGGAAGAAACCTTCGGACCGGTGGCTCCCCTCTTCCGCTTCAAGGATGAGGCCGATGTCATCGTTCAGGCCAACGACACCGAGTTTGGTCTTGCCTCCTACTTCTATGCCAAGGACCTCGCCCGCGTCTTCCGCGTCGCCGAAGCTCTGGAATACGGCATGGTCGGCGTCAATACCGGCCTGATCTCGACGGCCGAAGCACCCTTCGGTGGCGTCAAGCTCTCCGGTCTCGGCCGCGAGGGTTCGCGCTACGGCATCGAGGAATTCACCGAAATCAAATATGTCTGCCTCGGCGGCGTCGTCTGAGGTCAAAACAAGGCCATGAAAGCATGACCCATCCAAGATTCCTGTCCTTTTCGAGAAACGGCCGTCATGGTTACGGGCTTGCGGTCGACGGCGGTGTCGTCGACCTCTCCGCCCGCCACGGCGCGACTTGGCCGACCTTGCGTGAGGTGATCGAGGCCGGTCGCCTCGCTCAGCTCGCAGAGGAAGCCAAATCATTGAAGCCGGATTTCGCCCTTGACGATGTCAGCTTCGAAATTCCCATTCCATCACCGGAAAAGATCATTTGCGTCGGGGTCAATTTCCCCGACCGCAACGAGGAGTACAAGGATGGGCAGGCGGCCCCCTCCAACCCCTCGCTCTTTATCCGCTTTCCGCGGTCCTTCACCGGGCATGACCAGCCGCTGATCCGGCCGCCGGAGAGCCCGCAGCTCGACTACGAAGGCGAGATCGTCATCGTGATCGGCAAAGGTGGCCGGCGGATTGCCGAAGCGGATGCCTTCTCGCACATCGCGGCTCTTTCGCTTTGCAACGAAGGCACGATCCGGGATTGGGTACGGCACGCGAAGTTCAACGTCACCCAGGGCAAGAATTTCGACAATACAGGCTCTATCGGCCCCTGGTTGATCCCCTTCACCGATGCGGCTCAGCTAGATGACATCGAGCTCAAGACCCGCGTCAACGGCGAGGTCCGCCAGAGCGACCGCACCAGCCGGATGATCTTCTCCTTCCGCAAAATCATCAACTACATCTCCACCTTCACCACGCTCGTCCCCGGCGACGTCATCGTGACGGGGACGCCGACCGGCGCCGGCGCCCGCTTCGACCCGCCGATCTGGCTGAAGCCCGGCGATGTCGTCGAAGTCGAGGCCGATGGCCTCGGCATCCTGAAAAACACCATCGCCGACGAGGTACTCTGATGCTGTCGCAAGATGAAATCCAGGCCGCAGCCGAGAGCCTCGACCAGGCCGAGCGGACGCGCGTTCAGACCGGGCTCCTGTCGCTGAAGCACCCGCAGATGACCATGGACGATTCCTATGCCGTCCAGAGTGCATGGGTGAAGAAGAAGATAGCAGCCGGCCGCAAACCGATCGGCTGGAAGATCGGGCTGACGTCGAAGGCAATGCAATATGCCCTCAACATCAACATCCCGGACTCCGGCGTGCTCCTCGACGACATGATCTTCGAGGATGGCGCGACCGTGCCGGCCGACCGCTTCATCCAGCCGCGCATCGAGGCTGAGATCGCCTTCGTCATGAAGGCACCGCTCAAAGGGCCGAACGTCTCCATCTTCGATGTGCTTAATGCCACCGACTACGTGACCCCTGCTCTTGAGATCCTCGACACCCGTATCCTCCGAGTCGACCCAGAGACGAAGAAGGCGCGCACCATCGTCGATACGATCTCCGACAACGCGGCCAATGCCGGCATCGTCACCGGCGGCCGCGCAGTGCGGCCCGACCAGATCGACATGCGCTGGATGGGCGCGATTGTCAGTCGCAATGCCGAGGTCGAGGAAACCGGTCTTGGCGCCGGCGTTCTGAACCAGCCTGCACGCGGCATCGCCTGGCTTGCCAATCGCCTGTCACAATATGGCGACGGTATCGAAGCCGGCCAGATTGTGCTTGCAGGTTCGTTCATCCGCCCGATCGAGGCGCGCCACGGCGATACGATCACTGCCGACTTCGGTCCATACGGATCGGTCAGCCTGTTCTTTGCATGAAGGAGTAAGACATGCCTGCGCCCAAGAACCTCTTTAAACAGGCACTGAAGGAAGGGCGGGCGCAGATCGGCCTCTGGCAGGCCCTCGCTAATGCCTACACGGTCGAAATCTCAGCAGGCGCCGGTTACGATTGGCTCCTGCTCGACGCCGAGCATGCGCCGAACGACGTGCCGCTTCTGGTCTCGCAACTGCAGGCAATGAAGGGCACTACGAGCCACGCAATCATCCGCCCGCCGATCGGCGAGACCTGGATCATCAAGCAGATGCTCGATATCGGCGCTCAGACCCTGCTCATCCCGATGGTCGATAGCAAGGAAATGGCCGAGACCATGGTCAAGGCCGTGCGCTATCCGCCGCATGGCGTGCGCGGCGTCGGCGCCGCACTTGCTCGCGCCTCCGCCTTCAATCGCATCCCCGACTACCTGCCGACGGCCAATGACGAGATCTGCCTGCTCCTGCAGGTGGAAAGCCGTGCGGGACTTGAAGCGCTTGATGCCATCGCCTCGACGGATGGCGTCGACGGCGTCTTTATCGGCCCTGCCGATCTCGCTGCCGACATGGGCTATCTCGGCAAGCCGGGCGCGCCGGAAGTGCAGGCGGAGGTCGAGAAGGCGCTCGCGAAAATCCAGGCACATGGCAAAGCGGCTGGCATCCTGATCGGCGATCTCTCGTTGGCCAAACGCTATCTCGAACTTGGTGCGACATTCGTCGCAATCGGCAACGACGTCACGCTTCTCGCCAATGCCACCACCAAGCTTCTGGACGACTTCAAGAAGGCCGAAGCCGCCAGGCCGCCGGCTGACGCGAAGGTCTACTGATCTCCGCAAACGCCTCCCGCAGACCAGTGGGAGGCGTTTGCCAATCACAGGGTGGAGGAGCCATGTGATCGGACGCGTTGTGCACGCTCAGTCAAAACGAACTGCACAGCTGGACGCGACGTCTACGACCGCATCGGCCATGATGATCCGGAAATCCAAGAGGAGGAAACATGCGTTTCAAGAACAAGACGGCCCTGATTACCGGTGGTGGTACAGGCATCGGCGCAGCGGTCGCGCGCCGCATCCGGCAAGAAGGCGGCAATGTCGTGCTCGTCGGACGGCGTCCCGAGCCGCTTAGAAGCGTTGCCGAAGAGATCGGCGCAACTGTCGTTGCGGCCGATGCTGCCGATGGCGCCGCGATGAGGGCTGCCGTGGAGAAAGTCGTCGAGACCTATGGCGGGCTCGACATCCTGATCGCCAATGCCGGCGGCCACGGTGTCGGACCGACGGTCAGCATGTCGGATGAGACATGGGATCTCGCCGTTCGTCTCAACCTCAACACCGCCTTCGTCAGCGCGCGCGAATCTCTGCCCCATCTCATCAAGAACAAGGGCAACATTGTCGTTCTCGCCTCGATCGCCGGGCTTTTTGCCGGGCCGGATGCCGCAGGCTACGTCACCATGAAGCACGGCTGCATCGGCCTTGCGAAATCGCTGGCGCGCGACTACGGCCGCAAGGGCGTGCGCACCAACACCGTATGCCCAGGCTGGGTCACGACCGCCATGGCCGACGAACAGATGGAATTCATCGTCGAGAAGTACAAGCTGAACAGCATCGAGGAAGCCTATGCGCTCGTCACCAAGGACGTGCCGCTCGGCCAGCCGGCAACCGCCGAAGACGTCGCCAATGCCGTCTGCTTCCTCGCTTCGGGCGAAGCTTCGATGATCAACGGCGCAGTCCTGACCGTCGACGGCGGCGCCGGCACGGTCGACCTGCCGACACTGGCATTTGTGGATTAAGGGGGAGGAAACACGCATGAACCAGAATCCAAAGGATTGGAAAACCTACGATCAATTCGCCTACGGCATCGACACGAACCGGCTGCCGGCGACGGATGCTCTTGCCGGTTCGTCGCACAAAGTCGCCTTCGACGACGGCCGCAAGCTGGAGCTTGCCTTCGGCAAGGAAGACGTCAAATGGTCCGACGGCAAGGACAGCGCCACGGATAAGGCCGAGGTCATCGAAGTCGCGCCGAATACCTATTTCGTCGAGATCGTCTTTGCCGGACGCTCCAAGGAAGCGGAAACGCTGATCCTCAACGTCGAGACGCGCCGCGCCCTGTCGATCTATTCGATCGTTCGCGACCTGAAAGAGTCGGTCGGCGAGCCGCAGGTGGCCCAGATCTTCCGGCCCGGCATCATCGAGGGTGGCGTCGTGAGCGGCCAGGCGCCGGCGGAAAGCCGTGACCTGATCGGGCTCAGGGCGCATTTCACCTACAGCCCCAATCATGTTTACGAACACACCTATCTGTCTTCGCAGCGCTATGCCTGGCAATGCCTCGTTGGCGTTCAGCGCGGCCATGGCGACGTCGACCTGACCACCACTTACAAGTTCGACGAGAACCAGTACATCTTCACATTCCGCGAATTCAAGATCGCGGTCGCATCGACATTCTTCTACAATTTCAATGACATGCGCTCGACCGGCAAGTTCCTGGGCATCACCGGCGACGGACGGATCCAGAACAGCCCGGCTGGTGCGTTCATCCGCAAGGCCTCGATGACCTATTACCTGCCCGGCCAGGAACCAGTGTGAAGGACAACACGATGCGAACAGCTTTCGATATTGTAAAGGCCCATTACGACGCCAATCTTCGCCGCGACATGGATGGCATGCTGGCGGACATCGCGCCGGATTGCCGTTGGACCGAGATGGACGGCTTTCCCTGCGTCGGCACCTATGTCGGCCCGCAGGAAATCTTCAAGAACGTCTTTCAGGCGCTCGGCCAGTTATTTGACGGATACACGTTCACGCTCGAACGGCTCCTCGACGCCGGCAACGACGTGGTCGCCATCGGCGAGTACACGGGCACCAGCAAGCAGACGGGCAAGCCGTTCAAGGCCCGTGTCGTGCATGTCTGGAGCGTGGCACAGGATAAGATCCGCCGGTTCGAACAGTTCACCGATACGCTTCGGGTGGTAGAATCGATGCGGTGATCGGTCGAGGCGGCGGGACCCAACGTCCGGCCGCCTCCTTTATACAGCCGCGGCCCGACGCCATTGCGAAGGAGAAACACCAAAGCGATTGCGAAAGGCTCGGGAAAAATGCGCACTTGATGAAAAACCGAGCGCAAAAGCGATCTCGGATATTTCTCCGGCATAGCCTCCGGCATCTCGCAACTGCGCGGCAGCCTTCTGCAGACGCAAATTCCAAATATAGTCGGAAGGCGTCAGGCATTCGACCTCGAATGCCCGATAGACATAGCGTACCGAGCAGCCCATCCGACGCGCGATCATTGTGATGGTTAGATCCGGCCGCTCGACGTTGCTCTCTACAAAGTCCTTGATCCGCTGCAGAAGCAAATCCAAAGGGTTGGCAACCGGTCTTGCTGGCTGCAAGTCTGCGCCGATCACGG
This sequence comes from Rhizobium sp. ASV20, assembly GCF_016429015.1. Lineage (GTDB taxonomy): Bacteria > Pseudomonadota > Alphaproteobacteria > Rhizobiales > Rhizobiaceae > Rhizobium. Next base: position 2,862 of record NZ_JAELTU010000074.1, on the reverse strand, counting down.
TGCGAACGAGATCAATCATCGTCTGGCCGATGCCGGCGCGTCGTGCCTCATCGAGATGGCCGATCTCATGCATCGTCGATTCCATCAACGACAGCAGGATGCGGCACATGCCATCCTGCTCCGCATGCGCCGTGAATGGTGTCGTCAGCCGCGCGATGGCGCTGTTAGAGAGTGCATGCCGCGGCAGTTGAAGCAGAAGCTGGCGCACGGGCGTGCTGTTGGTCAGCACATAGGGCCGGCGCGGGTCATAGATGACAAGAGCATCGGATTGGACCGGCGCATGCTGTCCGCCCTGCATCAACGACGCAACTCCCTCTGTCTGCAGGATCAGCTTGATCGCGTCCGGATCGTCTGGTTCCGCCATGACACGTTCGCCGAAAACGACATGCCGATCGGCCTCCAACCGCGTCAGGCGGCAGGCGCCAAGCATCGCTGAGATCATGCGGCTCTTGTTCTCGTCGGCAGCTCCGAAATCAAGACGAACATTGCCGAAGAGATTGCGCGCGAGGCCGGCGAACTCACGCCCCCCGGCGATGTCGACATGACGTTGAAGCGCTGCAGCCATGATAGAAACCCTCAAGAGGTAAGATATCCGCCATCGACCGGCAGGCAGGCGCCGGTGACATAACGCGCCGCGTTGGATGCAAGGAATATGATCGCATCGGCGATTTCCTCAGCAGCACCCCACCGGCCCGCGGGGATGCGCTGAAGGATAGGCCCGGAAGCGGCCTCATCTGCAAAAAGCGCGCGGCTGAGCGGCGTGACGATCCAGCCCGGCGCAACCGCGTTGACGCGAATTCCGGCTTGCGCATATTCCTGCGCCAGCGATTTCGTCAGCTGCACGATCGCTCCCTTGCTCGCGGCATAGGCGGGACGATCCGCGGCGCCAAAGGTCGAGTACATCGAAGCGATGTTGACCATCGCCGAACCGCTGCTCATGCGCGAGCGCGCGAGCCGGCAGCAATCCATGACCGAAGTCAGGTTGATTGTCATGACTTCGTCGAACACGGCCTTCGACCATTCGCCGCGATCACGGCTGACCCCGGTGCAATTCACCAGGACATCGATGGTCTCGACGGCCGCGAAGAAATCTTCGAGCGCGCCCGGTACGAGCACATCGACCTCGTGATTTTCGATCCGAAGCCCGACGGGAGCCTTCGACGCGCCGAGACCGCAACTCACAACTCGGGCACCAAGCTCGGCAAAGCGCTGCACGCTGGCAGCGCCTATGCCTGATGTGCCTCCTGTAACGACGACTGTGCGCCCGGCAAAAAGATCGGAAGAAAACGTCATGGTAGCTCCTTTCTGTCAGCTGGCAAGATAAGCGCCGTGGAGGATATCCGGCTGCGCCTTCAAGGTGGCGGCAGAGCCGTTAAAGACGAGACGTCCGCGCTCCAGAACCAGGGCCTGATCGGCAAGATCGAGGGCGAGGTTGGCGAACTGCTCGATCAGGAGAACGCCGATGCCGCCGGCCGCTGCAATCTTGAGCGCCTCAGCCAGCCGCTTCACGACGGCAGGCGCCAGACCGAGAGAGAGTTCGTCGACAATCATGAAGCGAGGCTTGGCAACGAAAGCCTGGGCCATCGCCACCATCTGCTTCTGGCCGCCGGATAGATCCGACGCCGATTGTCGCCGACGCTCTGCAAGCTCGGGAAATATTTCGTAGGCGCGCTCCAGGCCCTGCTTGCGGCCGTTAGCCGACGGATCGAGGGCGGCCACGAGGATGTTATCCTCCACGGAGAGTTGCCCCAATACGCGATGACCTTCCGGTACGAGCGCAAGGCCAGCGCGGCGAATGCGATCAGGCGCAAAACCATCGAGCTTGCCCCCGTCGAGACTCACCGAGCCACCGCGCGGCAAAACGCCCGCCATGGCCATCACGGTGCTCGACTTGCCCGCGCCATTGGCGCCAAGCAGCGTCGTGACTTTGCCGGCGGTCACGGAGAAGGAAACATCATGGATGACACGCTTGCCGCCACGCTCAACGACAAGGTTTTCCACATGGACTTGTGAGGTGCCGGTCATCTTAGAACTCCCCCAGATAGGCGCGGCGCACGTTGGGATCGGCCAGCACGGTTTGGGTCGGACCGAGCGCCAGAAGCTTGCCGTAGTCGAGCACCATGGTCTCGCTGCACATCGAGCGGATCAGATCGACATCGTGATCGATGATCAGGACCTGCGCCCTGAATTCCGCCGGGATGCGAAGAACCAGTTCGCGAAATGCCTTACCCTCCTCCTCGGTCAACCCTGCCGCCGGTTCATCGAGCAGGATGAGCTTCGGATTGCCGACCACACATTTGGCAAGCTCGACGAGACGACGCTGAAACAGATTGAGGGATTGTCCCAGCCGATCGGCAACCGACATCAGACCGACGAAGGACAGAGCCTGGTCGACCACACCGGAACGGTGCCCCACGGGGACGACATGATCGGCGATCGCGGCGATGTTGCCGGCGACCGTCAGATCCTCGACAACCTGCTCCGTCTGGAACGAGCGACGCAGGCCCGCACGCACGCGCTGAAGCGGCGACATCGACAGAAGCGGCTGCTCACCCAGCGACACGGTGCCCTGGATCGGCCGGACAAAGCCGGAGAGCACGTTGAGCAATGTCGTTTTACCGGCGCCATTCGGGCCGATAAGACCGGCCACCGGAGCTGTCAGCACGGCGCTCAGTTCATTGATCGGCCTAACGCCGCCGAATTGCACGACGAGATTGTCGATCTTGATCATCGATCCCTCCCTCGAGAAAGCTTATTACCGAGCCAGGCGATCAGACCGGATATCTGCCCGGCGATGCCGGTCGGAGCGGTCGCCAGAGCATGGAACAGCGCCATGCCGAAAATCCCGATCGTCACATAGCC
>NZ_JAELTU010000709.1 GCF_016429015.1 Rhizobium sp. ASV20 | reverse complement strand
CAGTTATAGCACTCCTCAATGACCTTGATCATCTCGCTCGATCGCTTCACACGATCACGAGCATGGGACATGGCAGCACCTACTTCATAAGGATCGTGATACCGAAGGGCTTCTTGCACTCCCTTCAAGTCGACTTCAAGTCTAGCACGCGCATTGCGAAACATAGCCTTAGCATTGAAGATGAGCGGATGACCCTTGTGTGGAGCACTCAACGGTATAGCTGCAGCTTCAGGCTCACAGCTAGCCAGAGCCTTGTCCCAGGTCTCCAAAGCGAGGCGAAGTTTGTACTCGGTGACAACATCTTGAAGAGCTTCAGGGCTGCGCTTGTGGTACCAGACTTCGAGGAACAGGGCGTTGATCATGACGCGTGCGGCAAAGACGCTGTAGCGTAGGCTTTCGCCCTGGAAG
>NZ_JAELTU010000708.1 GCF_016429015.1 Rhizobium sp. ASV20 | reverse complement strand
CAGGCCGCATCACTCGGCATTTCCCGGCGTATGCCGCTTGCCGCTCGGCTGATTGCAGATCGAATGGGCTTTTCCGCTCAGGAAAGGCTCGCTAACCATCCGTCCGATACGGCGCGCGGCTGGGCCTGCTTCATGGTTGGCGCGGCCGAGGGAATGGAGCTTTCCCAGCGGCTTGCGGCGATCCGGGCCTATGCCGACGACCCTCATTTTGGGGTGCGCGAATGGGCATGGATGGCGGTTCGCCCCCATCTTGCCTCTGAATTGGAAAAGGCGATCGCATTGCTGGCTGCCGATTGGCCATTCGACCCGTCCGAGCGTGTCCGTCGCTTCGCATCGGAAGCGCTCCGGCCCCGTGGTGTCTGGTGCGCCCATATCGCGGCGCTGCGGCAACATCCCGAACTTGCGCTT
>NZ_JAELTU010000707.1 GCF_016429015.1 Rhizobium sp. ASV20 | reverse complement strand
CTATATACAGCTCAAAGGCGACTAAATAGAGGCACGTTCTACTATTAGAATAGCGGTGGTCAAACCTGTTGCAATTCGAAAAGTATTTGACAAAGGATCCGATTTAAAAGTACCAAACCTGTGTTGTCGCGAAATTATTTTACCCGGTCAATTATGTTGTGCTGACGAGGCTGTAAGTGTCATACGAGCCAGGCTGCAGCCTGACTCTCGAGCTAAGAAGTTTGTTTTCTCACCCGATTACCTCGACATGTCCTTCTTTCCGTTGCAACTACTCATTGTTAGCTCTTTAAAGCAATTAAACAATGGCCGAGCTGTCAAATTTTCCAACAGAAGTTATCGCGCTCATCGCAAGCTATGTCAGAGATCTAGCCGTCCTGAACGCCCTTGCGCGGTGCAGCCGCAAGCCAAC
>NZ_JAELTU010000706.1 GCF_016429015.1 Rhizobium sp. ASV20 | reverse complement strand
GAGGAACATGTTGCGCGAACCGCCACTTTCATGAAACAAGGCGAGCAGATTTTTGTATCTGTCTTTTTCCATACGCTGCCAAGCTTCTCGCAAGATTTCTTCCTGTATTGCAACAATAGTCAGTCGCAGTTCCTAGTTGTAAAGATCGCCTTTATTGAGGCACTGCAGTCCACTTACATCTCTTGGAAGCCACGCAAGATACCTAGATCGCCCACGCTTGTACTTCATCTGTAGAGCCTCTTTTCCTTCGGTCCGTTGGAACTTGTTGATGTAGTCCTTTTGTATTTTTTCCCACATCTGGCCCTTGTTATGACGGTTTTCCCAGCGGGCTTCGAATAGAAACCTCTCCTCGTCAGGACAGTCTTTCGTTATTTGGGGCGGCACCTCATCGCCGTTGCAATTGCTGTGC
>NZ_JAELTU010000705.1 GCF_016429015.1 Rhizobium sp. ASV20 | reverse complement strand
AGGCAAAAGTCCAAGAGCCTGAAAAACCTACCCCTGGCACCGATAAATTCACAACGACAACCAACAAACGAAGCAGACACCGCCAACCTATCAACGCCATCCAGACCATCTCAGCAAGATGTTTCTACAATTATTCCAGCAGATGAACTCGCAAATGACCTACAAACGATGACACTCAAACAAAAAGAACCACCAATGAACTGCAAGTTTCACTCTGGCACCATTCGTCAACGAGTACGTCTCCATCTCACAAACACTACACAAAAAAACCTTCCAAAACTAACTTCCTTCAGCAATGGACCTGCTGCAACAACCCAATCCAAAGTACTCCCTGCAAAGCCTCCGAATTCCACACTACAAAGACATACAAGCCCAACGAACTCGAGTCCAACTGGCGCTTCTTCTGTAC
>NZ_JAELTU010000704.1 GCF_016429015.1 Rhizobium sp. ASV20 | reverse complement strand
CTATAAGCGGTTGCTGCGAAATATCAATCCTGACCTCGACGCGTATACGAAGCAGAAACTAGCGGCCATGGAGAAGGCAGCAGCGTCTGGTAGTCTGGAGATTGTCGAGACCGAGGACGGCGAGATGATTGCCGTGGACAAGGATGGCAGTTTCTACTCAACAGCAGACACGACTTCGTTTACACAGAATAAGCCCGACAAAGCGGCAATCGATCGCGTGGTGGCGGACCTGAACAGGGCAGAGGAGCAGCGTTTGAAGAAGCGCAAGGAACGCATGGCCAAGAATGGTGAGGAGGGCGGCGATGTTACGTACATCAACGAGAAGAATAAGCAGTTCAACCAGAAACTCGAGCGCTTCTACGACAAGTACACTGCGGAGATTCGGGACAGCTTTGAGCGTGGAACAATGA
>NZ_JAELTU010000703.1 GCF_016429015.1 Rhizobium sp. ASV20 | reverse complement strand
CTGCCGTACTGGACCGTCTGAAGATCCATGGGCTTTGAATGATGTATATCGTTGTAGTTCGCTTCCGATAAATGAAGTAACACGACCCTATAGCCTTGTCAGAATTTCAGGACGGTTTGGAGGTCGTCGCGGTATCGCACAAAGTCATTTCCTGTCCACAGGAGTTCTTGTGATGTGTCGAATATCATAGTCGTTACTGGTGTAGGGATCGCGTGTACACCTGGCGGCGGGAATGAGATCCGCGCGACCTACGAGACAAACTAGCATTAGCAGTAGATCGTGAAAATCGCTTCAGGAGGCGTCATAGAGGCTGGGCAGCCCTCCGCGACGTTGCAACCCGGCGCATCCTCAGACGCGGTCATACCTCGTCCCAATCTGCATCCATTGTGACTGGTTGCGCATTCTCTGCC
>NZ_JAELTU010000702.1 GCF_016429015.1 Rhizobium sp. ASV20 | reverse complement strand
GTATTGTACTTCGGCGTTGAGGCCAGTCAGGTTGAAGCGGTCCATAAGGTACTCTTCGTCGATTTCGCAAAAGTATTCATTGCCGCGAGACGTGATGAACTAGAGAGGCGGGGCTAGCTTTAGCTTTTGGGCGGCGTGCGAGTGCGATGGAGAGTATCTACTTACCCAATCCCTCCAGTAACTGGTGTAGTCGCTATCGGTCTCGCTGTCGAGGTCCTCCATGTTGACTTGCGCGCGATGCTGCGGGTGCAGCGGGTTGTGTTGGCGATGACAGTGATGATGGGGTTGAGACGGATGTGGTGGTTGAAGTGGTGTTGTGAGGAGGAAAATGGGAGGCGTGGTGGGGTCCAGCCATGTGATCTGGGGATTAGTATGTGGCTGTTGTCAAGTTATATGAGCGTGTATTGGAC
>NZ_JAELTU010000073.1 GCF_016429015.1 Rhizobium sp. ASV20 | reverse complement strand
AAGGCGGCAAAGGGGATACCCGCCGTCTCGCCGCCGGCAACGCAGTCGAACTGCTCGAAGCCAACATTGCGAACGATGGTGCTGGCGGCAAAGTCCATGACCGTCGAGCGGATGCGCGGGTAGGAGATCAGCTTGCGGCAATCGATATAGACCGGGCTTGCCATGCCGGAGGCGAATTTATAGGGCTTGTCGGCGCTGAAATGAACCGCCTTGATCTCCCAAAGCATCTTCGCCACCAACTCAGCCATGACGGCGCGATCGGTAAATGTCATCTGGGTCATGCGGGGGTCTCCTTCGCAACGCTAATGTTCCAGCGGCAATAGCAGCAAGCGGCCCGGGTTTCCAGACGAATAGACGCATTTGCTGACATCCGCGCGCAGCAGGCTGACAGCACGCTTATCGATCAATACCGAGATCGGCGGGGAGCATGGTCTTGAACAGCGCGATCACCTTGTCACCCTCTTCTCTTTCGATCGAAATCGCATAGCGGACGGCGGCGGCGACCAGCTGCATCATCAACCGGGCTGTTCTTGCCAGTTCGAAATGATCTCGCTCCGGCCAAAGACGTTCGAGAACCGTCAGGAATGCCTGAGAGTGCCATTCCATATCCTCGGCATCGACCTGCTGCAGCAGCTTGTCAGCATGGGTGGCATGCCAGATGTCGCGCATGACAGGCTCATCGAGAAACATGGCGTAGTAACCATCGACAATGCGGCCGAGCGCAGCCTGGAGCTGATCCCGGCTTGTGATCGCGGCCAGCTCATCCTCGACGCATTGCCGTCCCTGATCATTGTAACGTTCCGCCAGCACGCGGATGATCGCCGTCTTGTCCGGGAAATACTGATAGAGCGAGCCGAAGGACACGCCGGCCTTCTCGACGATCTCGCCCATACGCAGCGCATCGCTGCCGTTCTTCACAATCAATTCAGACGCCACCGAAAGGATCAGATCCACTCGTTCGCGGCCGCGCTGCTGGCTGGGTATGCGCCGGGGCGTGCCCGCCTCGTCCTTGCTGCGTCTGCGTTTCGCGATCGGTTCCTGTGTCATGTCATTCCCTGCCTGTGGCCGTTGACAAGCAATATAAGAGAGTTTATCACATTTCGCAAATGAGAGAGTTTATCACATTTTATCCAGGAGGAGTTTGAAATGCAGATGCAGAACTCGACTGTTGCCATCATCGGTGGATTGGGAAAGACCGGCGGCCGGGTCGCCGAGCGATTGGAAAAGCGCGGCATGAAGGTTCGGGCCGCCTCGCGTTCAACGACGCCTTCATTCGATTGGCAGGGTCGCGGCACCTGGCATCAGGCTCTGGAAGGCGCCACCGCCGCCTATGTCACGTTCCAGCCGGACCTTGCCGTCGCCTGGGCGGCCGATGCGATCGCGGCTTTTGCGAAGGCAGCGATCAATGCCGGCGTGAAGCACATCGTTCTGCTCTCGGGTCGTGGAGAAGATGGCGCAATCCGCAGTGAAGAGAGATTGAAGGCGGCCGGAATAGACTACACGGTGCTGCGCGCCAGCTGGTTCAACCAGAACTTCAGCGAGGGCGCGTTCGTTGACGGGCTTCTGCAGGGAAAGCTGGCGTTGCCGGCCGGCGATGTCCCGGAGCCTTTCGTCGATGCCGATGATCTTGCCGACGCTGCCGTGGAGTGTCTTGTCAATCCGCGCCACCGCAACCAGACGTACGAGATGACCGGCCCCCGTGCCCTGACATTTCGCCAGGCGGCTGCTGAAATCGCCTTGGCATCGGGCCGAAACATCGGCTACAAAACTGTTCCCATCGATGCCTTCATTACCGAAATGACTGCTTACGGCCTGCCGCAAGAGGCTACCGATCTCCTGCATGAGCTTTTCACGCAGGTACTCGATGGCCGCAACTCGCCTGTCATGGATGGCATCAGCCAGATCCTCGGCAGACCAGCAAAAGACTTCTCCGCTTATGCTCACGAAACCGCCGCAACCGGCATCTGGAGTGCCCAGTCATGACCTTTCCGATCACGAATATCGCCCTCATCATCGCGGCGCTCAGTAGCGGCCTTCTTGCCGGCGTCTACTTCGCCTTCTCGACCTTCGTCATGCAGTCCTTCGCACGCCTGCCCGTCGACCAGGGGATCGCCGCCATGCAATCGATCAACGTCACGATCGTCCGCTCGCCCTTCATTGCAGTGTTCATGCTGGCCGCGGCGCTGTCGCTTTTCATCGCCGTCATGGCTATCATCAATTGGCGGGGTGGCGCGAGCGTGATGATGCTGGCGGGCGCTGCGCTTTATATCGTCGCAAGCTTCCTCTCGACTATCGTGTTCAACGTGCCGCTCAATGATGCGCTCGCCAAAGTCGACGGCCATACCGCCGAAGCGGCGCAGCTATGGTCGACCTATCTGAGCGATTGGGTGCAGTGGAACCATGTCCGCACGGTCGCTTCTCTGCTGGCGGCATGTGCGTTTGTAAAAGCTCTGTTCTAGCTAACCCGGAGATAAGGCTGCTTAAGCAGACGGACTTGGACGGCTAGACAGCATGCAGATAGGCCGCGACCTCGACACGGTTGCGGCCGTTTCTCTTTGCCTCATAGAGCGCCTTGTCGGCGGCGCGGAGAACATCGTCAAAACCGATCCCCTTGACGGTGCCGGTGGCAACGCCAGCGCTGACGGTGCAGCTCACCGCTTTTTCATCGACCTCGATCGATCGCGCGGCAAAAGCGTCCCGCACTCGTTCTGCGACCTGCTCGGCCCGGCCGGGCAAGGTATTGTCGAGCACCAGTGCAAATTCTTCGCCGCCGAGCCGTGCAACCGTATCCGACGGGCGTAGCCCTGACGACAATTCCTGACCGAAAAGCTTGAGCACGAGATCGCCGGCTGCGTGGCCATGCTGATCGTTGATCGCCTTGAAACGATCGATGTCGAAGACGATGACAGCCATGGATGGGCCAAACGTGCGCCGTCCATAGAGATCGAAGAGTGCACGACGATTGAGCAATCCCGTCAGAGAATCGGTGATGGCTTCCTGGCGGTGCAATGCCGCCTGGCGCCATTGATGCAAGGCAAGCGAGAGCGCGCCGATACCGGTCATGCCGGCGATGCAAACGGCGAGGCTGAAATCCTCCGCCCAATTGTCAGGTGCATGACCGAGCACAAGCTTGCCATTCGCGATGAGCACCCCGGCGCAAAGGCCGAAGGAAATTGCGGTCAACGTGTAGAGCGCGGTAATGCCGTAAAGTGGTGTCGGCGCCTCATGCCGGCTCATCCAGTATTCACGCGCCGTCAGCAGCAACAGCACGCCAATCACAAGGTTATCGCCGATGAAAGCCAAGCCATCATAACCGGCGAGCATCGGCCCAATGGACGCTGTCATGCCGGTCAGACAGCCGATCAAGAACCGCCACGCGGAAAGCCTGCGCGTACGAAACTGATAGCCGGCTACCCAGATCGTCGAAAAACCGATGAAAAACAGAATAAAAGTCAGGATCGCAAAGATCGGGTGAGGCTTGTCGACGTAGTGCCCGTAAACGAAAATACCGCCGACCAGCGGTACCAGGCCGGCAGAGCACGTCAGCAAGAAGGTATCGGGCCGGCGAGAAAACCAGCTTCCCACCAATGTCACCGCGAGGCAGGACGCGGAGACGCCAAGAGCGAGAAGAAGTGAGTTATAATCAACCAGCATCATGCTCTTTCAACGGTTTCATCATGACCGTAGGGGATCGATGACACGCTAGTCCTCAAGGGGTATCAAATTGGTTACGGCAATTAATAAAGAAAATACATTTCAGCAAAATATACGTGTCATTTAGCGGCAAAACACGAATACTTTACCGCCAATACTGGTCATAAATTCATCATTACTTATATTAGTAAGTACTGAACTTAAGATTCGACATCCCAATGCAACGGGAACATGGGATCGAAGACGGTCACCGGACCCGCTCCGGTCTCGATCTTCGCCGGAAATGTCACAGCCTCGGCGCGACGCACCAAAGTGATGCTGTCGTCATTGACGGGTAGCCCGTACCACGCAGGACCGTTCAGGGATGCGAAAGCCTCGAGCTTGTCCAGCGCTCCCTCTTCCTCGAAGACATGCGCAAGGCAGCTCATGGTGTTGATCGAGGTGTAGATGCCGGCGCAACCACAGGCGCATTCCTTCAGCGGATCGACATGCGGCGCGGAATCCGTGCCGAGGAAGAACCTGGCGTCGCCGCTGGTTGCTGCAGCACGCAGCGCAAGGCGATGGCTCTCGCGCTTGGCGACCGGCAGGCAATAATAGTGCGGTCGAATGCCGCCGACGAGGATGGCGTTGCGATTGATGATCAGGTGATGCGTCGTGATGGAACCGGCGAGATTGGCCTTTGCCGACTTGATGTAGTTCACGCCGTCTGACGTGGTCACATGCTCCATCGTGACCTTGAGTTCCGGCAGGCGCTGACGCAAGGGATCAAGGACAGTTTCGATGAACACAGCTTCGCGATCAAAAATATCCACCTCGGGCGTCGTGACTTCGCCATGGACGCAGAGCGGCAGGCCGATTTTGGCCATGCGCTCCAGCACCGGCATTGCCTTGTTCAGATCACGCACGCCGCCGTGGGAATTGGTCGTCGCCCCGGCCGGATAGAGCTTGAGGGCGGTAATCAGGCCACTCTTCTTGCCCTCCTCGACATCGTCGGGGCTGGTATGTTCGGTGAGGTAAAGCGTCATCAAAGGCTGGAAGCGATCGCCTGCCGGCAATGCCTTCATGATGCGCTCGCGATAGGCCGCCGCGTCCGCTGTCGTTACGACCGGCGGCACAAGATTGGGCATGATGATGGCGCGGGCAAAATGCCTGGAGGTGTCACCGATCACGCCTTCCAGCATGGCGCCATCACGCAGATGCAGATGCCAGTCGTCGGGACGGCGGATGGTGAGCTTTTGCATGGGCGCGACCTCTGGAAATATTGGCATGAACTGCCCGGAACGGCTTCGCCGACTTCGGGGTCATGCTTGATGATATCGCGCTTCGATAGCACCAACCAGCATCGCAAAACAATCCGCGACGGCAGTTAAATGATCGTGAGGTCAGTCCTGAACGATATCGATGGTGACATCTGCCGGGCGGCGATTTTCGAGAATTAGCCGGCCGTTCGGCAGGTCGTTGCCGTAAACCTTGGCGCCGGCAGCCTCTTCGTCGAGATCATAGCCCCGCCAGCGTGCCCAAAGACGTTCTTCCAGCACTTCTATCGGTGGCGCGAGCATGATCGAATAGTCGAACACGCCCTCAAGTTCCGCCCATTTTCCCTGGCTGAACAGCAGGTAATTGCCCTCGACCACGATGAAGCGGTGCTCGGGCGAGACGATGCGCGCGGATGCGATGGCAAGCTCGCGCGAGCGGTCGAAGACCGGCACCAGCACTTCCTGATCGGCGGCGCGCACGGCCTTGACGATGTCGAGAAAGGCGCGCACGTCGAAACTCTCCGGTACGCCCTTTCGCTTCAAAAGACCTTTTTCGATGAGGACGGCATTGTCCATGTGGAAGCCGTCCATCGGCAGAACCTCGGCGCTCTCACCTTTGGCATGCAGTGCCTTGACGACGTTGTCTGCCAACGTCGATTTGCCGGCGCCCGGTGGACCGGCGATCGCCACTAGAAATCGTTTTACGTTGCCGGCCCGCGCAACGATCTGGCCGGCAACATCGTCGAGCGCAACACTCATGCGGCGACATTCTCCACCGGCGGTGCCTTGGCACCGGTCATGAAGGCGACGGCGTCTGACATGGAATAATCCTTGGGATTGATCACGGTAAGGCGTCGTCCAAGGCGATGGATATGGATACGGTCCGCCACCTCGAAGACATGCGGCATATTGTGCGAGATCAGGACGATCGGCAAGCCGCGAGCGCGCACATCAAGGATAAGTTCGAGAACCTTGCGGCTTTCCTTGACGCCAAGGGCGGCCGTTGGTTCGTCCATGATGACGACCTTGGAACCAAAGGCTGCGGCACGCGCCACGGCCACGCCCTGACGTTGACCGCCGGAGAGTGTTTCCACCGCCTGATTGATGTTCTGGATCGTCATCAGGCCGAGTTCGGAAAGCTTGTCGCGGGCGCGCTTTTCCATCGCCGGTCGGTCGAGCATGCGGAACACGGAGCCGAGGATGCCGGGTTTGCGCACTTCGCGGCCGAGGAACATGTTGTCGGCGATCGAAAGCGCCGGCGACAATGCGAGGTTCTGATAGACGGTCTCGATGCCGGCCTCGCGCGCTTCCATCGGCGAGCGGAACTGGACGGTCTTGCCCTCGAGCTTGATTTCGCCCTCGTCGGGAATGACCGCACCGGAAATCGCCTTGATCAGCGAAGATTTCCCGGCGCCATTGTCGCCGATCACGGCAAGGATCTCGCCGGGATAGAGATCGAAATCGGCATTGTCGAGGGCGGTCACGCGGCCGTAGCGCTTGACGAGACCGCGGGCAGTGAGAATGGGTTCGACGGTCGTGGTCATGCCGATACCTTTCTGATCCATTGATCGATCGCGACGGCGCCGATGATGAGAACGCCTGTCAGAAGCACCTTCCACTGCGGGTCGGCTCCAAGCATGTTGAGCCCCATGGAGACGACACCGACGATCATGGCGCCGAACAGGGTGCCGAGGATCGAGCCGCGGCCGCCGAAGAGCGAGATGCCGCCGATCACCGTTGCGGTGATTGCCTGAAGATTGAAATCGGTCACGGCGGAAGATGGCGAGACCGAGCCATTGCGGCCGATGGAAACCCAGGCGGCAAGAGCTGCGATCAGTCCCGACACGCCGTAGACGGCGAGAAGCACCTTCTTTGTCTGGATGCCGGCGAGTTTCGCCGCTTCCGGATCGTCGCCGACGGCATAGACATGCCTACCCCAGGCGGTATGGTTGAGCACATACCAGAGACCGATGACCAGAAGCACCATGGCAACGACGCCGAGGGTGAGGACTGCGCCGCCAACGCGGAAGCTCATCGCGAACAGATGCAGGAGCGGCGCCTTTTCATCGACATCGGTGTCGCGGATGGTTTCATTGGCGGAATAGATGAAGTTCGTCGCCATGACGATATTCCATGTGCCAAGCGTCACGATGAACGGCGGCAACTTCATATTGGCGACAAGGAAGCCGTTGAGCAATCCGCAGAGGCCGCCCACGATCATGCCGGCCACGACAGCGATGGGCGTCGGCAGGCCGTATGTCACGGCGACGTTGCCCATGACGACCGAAGAGATGACCATGATGACGCCGATGGAAAGATCGATGCCGGCTGTCAGGATGACCAACGTCTGAGCCGCACCGAGGATGCCAACGATGGCGATCTGCTGCAGGATGAGCGTCAGCGTATAGGCGGAAAAGAACTTCCCGCCGATGGCGACGCCGAAGATGACGATCGCCAGCACCAGCACGATCAGCGGCACCGCCGCCGGCGTCGAGTGCAGAAAGTGCTGCACGCGCTTCAGAAGGGAGACCTTGTTATCCTCGAACGAAGCGACCTTCTTGTCGCTGCCGTCGAGAACACGTTCGAATTCTTGTGCTCCGGACATTTTGTTCCTCCGCCACCGCGCCGGACGCGCGGAAACCGCCGGCTGTTGGAGCCAGCCAGGATATGAACCCGACCGACATGGCTGTTGCGACTGTCTGCTCCCTTTGTGAAGAGCCGCGCCAGCAGACGCATGACGCGGCTCCCCAAGGGACTATATCACAAGCGTGAAGGGCTTAGCCCCAGCACTTTGCGAGGCCTTCCTTGGTGTCGATGGACTTGAGGCCGGGAACCGGCTTGTCCGTCACCAGGGAAACGCCCGTGTCGAAGAAGGACTTGCCTTCGGTCGGCTTCGGCTTTTCACCGGTGTCGGCGAACTTCTTGATCGCCTCGACGCCGAGAGCCGCCATCATCAGCGGATACTGCTGCGCAGTCGCGCCGATGGTGCCGTCCTTCACCGACTTGACACCCGGGCAACCGCCATCGATCGAAACGATCAGCACCTGCTTTTCGAGGCCGACAGCCTTCAGGGCCTGATAGGCGCCGCTTGCTGCCGGTTCGTTGATGGTATGGATGACGTTGATGCCGGAATCCTTCTGGAGAAGGTTTTCCATGGCCTTGCGGCCGCCTTCTTCATTGCCGTTGGTGACGTCATGCCCGACGATGCGCGGATCGGTTTCATCACCGATCTTGTTCGGATCCTTCGGGTCGATGCCGAAGCCGATCATGAAGCCCTGATCGCGCAGAACGTCGACGGAGGGCTGCGACGGCGTCAGATCCAGGAAGCCGACCTTGGCGTCCTTGACCTTGTCGCCCATGGTTTCCTTGGCCCACTGTCCCACCAGCTTGCCGGCGAGCAGATTGTCGGTTGCGAAGGTGGCGTCAGCGGAATCCGCCGGCTCCAGCGGCGTGTCCAGCGCGATGACCAGCAGGCCGGCGTCGCGCGCCTTCTTGACCGTGGGAACGATGCCCTTGGTGTCGGATGCGGTGATCAGGATGCCCTTGGCGCCGTCGGCGATGCAGCTCTCGATCGCGGCGATCTGGCTTTCGCTGTCACCATCGATCTTGCCGGCATAGGACTTCAGCGTCACGCCGAGTTCCTTGGCCTTGGCGGTGGCGCCTTCCTTCATCTTGACGAAGAAGGGATTGGTGTCGGTCTTGGTGATGAGGCAGGCGGATACGCCAGCGGCCTTTGCCGGTGCGGCGAAGGCAACGCCGAGCGCCAGAGCGGCGACCGCTGCGGAAATAACAGATTTCTTCATTCAATCCTCCCGATGTTTGAAAAGCCGGACCTTCCGGCCGCCCCGGGCCCGAACCCGGCTTGAAGATGCGAAATGCCTGTCAGATTGTTTCCGTTGGACCTCCTCCAAGGCCATGTTCGCATCCTCGACGGTCCATATCTGAGCCTAAAGATTTCGACCTGTCAATAAATAAATCGGATTGAATTATTAATTCGATGTGGCATTCTGGAAAAAAATCAGGCATGGCCATGATGGAAGGAGCAGGCCCATGTCTCTCGTGCACGACCCGGAGGATACACCCGCAACGCCGGCGATTCTCGACCCCAGCGGGGGCGCGAACCAGCTTGGCGTGCGCGCCCATAACGAGCGGCTCGTGCTATCGCTCGTGCGCCGTCACGATGCCTTGTCGAAGGCCGATATCGCTCGACGCAGTGGGCTGTCAGCCCAGACGGTCTCCGTCATCATGCGGGCGCTGGAGAAGGATGGGCTGCTTTCCCGCGATGCTCCGGTGCGCGGACGCGTTGGCCAACCCTCCATCCCCATGCGGCTCAATCCCGACGCTGTTCTCTCTTTCGGTGTGAAGATCGGGCGACGCAGCGCCGATCTGGTGCTGATGGATTTCGTCGGCGGCATTCGTATGCAGCTGCATCAAATCTATCCCTACCCGCTGCCGCAGGAGATCATCGCCTTCATCATTGCCGGCGTCAGAGAGCTGGAAGGCCGCCTCAGCGAAGAGCAACGCGGCAAGATCGCCGGCATGGGGGTTGCAGCACCGTTCGAGCTATGGAACTGGGCCGAGCAGGTGGGCGCACCGCCGGGAGCCATGGATGTCTGGCGCGGGTTTGACCTGCGGGCTGAAATCGCCTCGCGCGTCGCCCATCCCGTCTTCCTGCAGAACGACGCCACCAGCGCCTGCGGTGCAGAACTCGTCTTTGGGGTCGGCTCGCACTACCCCGATTTCGTCTATTTCTTCATCGGCTCCTTTATCGGCGGCGGCATCGTCCTCAACTCTTCGATCTTTGTCGGCAGGACGGGAACGGCCGGGGCACTCGGCCCCCTGCCCGTGCGCGGTCGCAACGGCGAAAACCGCCAGCTTCTGGAGATCGCCTCGATCTTCGTTCTGGAGAATCTGTTGAGAGATCACGGGTTCGATCCGCAGCCCCTGTGGTACTCGGCGGATAACTGGGTCGATTTCGGCGAGCCGCTGGAAATCTGGATTCAGGACACGGCAAAGGCGCTGGCGCAGGCGATTGTCGCTGCAGCCTCCGTGATCGATTTCAGCGCTGCCGTCATCGATGGCGGGTTCCCCGATTGGGTGCGGGAGCGCGTGGTCCGCGCGACCATGAAGGCTGCCGCGGAACTGGATCTTCAGGGTGTCGTCATGCCCGATATCGTCGAAGGTGCAGTCGGACCGCAGGCCCGCGCCATCGGCGGCGCCAGCCTTCCGATCTTCGCGCGCTACCTGATCGACCAGAACGTTCTCTTCAAGGAGATAGAGCATGCTGAAGGGCATTGACCCGCTATTGAGCCCCGATTTGCTGGCGACCTTACGCGCCATGGGCCATGGCGACGAAATCGCCCTGGTAGACGGCAATTATCCTGGCCTCGAACACGCACGTCGCCTCATCCGCCTCGACGGCCATGGCGTGATCCGCGTACTCGATGCGGTGCTCAGCGTGCTGCCGATCGACGATTTCGTGCCGCAGGCGATTTTTCGGGCGACAGTCCGCCAGGACCGCGATGCGATCGACCCCGTTCACGGCGAAATGATCGAGTGCTGCGCCCGACATGTGCCCGACATCCGGGTCGTGCCGCTGCTACCGGCAGAATTTTACGAGCGAGTGAAGCAGGCGCATGCGCTGATCCAGACCAGCGAGCCGCGGCTCTATGGCAACATCATTTTGCGCAAGGGCGTGATTTATCCGAAACTATAAAGGATTGCCGAAGGGGCCTTCACCTAACCTGCCAACCACCTCTCCCCGCGAGAGGGTTATGCGCGTACCTGCAACCTTCCTTCCGGCAACTTGCTCAAACGAGAGCGCCGGGCCGGTCCCCTCTCCCCGTCAAACGGGAAGAGGGCCAAGGTGAAGGGCGGACCTATCCAGACGACGATAGTCGATGGCCCTACCCCCTCAAATATCTCCCGCCAAAGGCCCCCAGACGTCGGTCATGGCAAAGCCTGCCGCCATCGGATCGAACGGGTCGAGCGCCACCTGGCTCAAGCCGAATGTGAAGCCGCGGCCGGTGATCGTCGGGATGATGGCACGCTTGCCGGCAACTTCGGTCTCCGCCTGCAGGCCGACCTCAAATTCGGAACCGATGATCGAGCGGGACTTGAAGACATCGCCGACCTTGGCCTTGCCGCGAGCATGCAGCGTCGCAAGATTGGCGGAATTGCCGGTGCCGCAGGGTGAGCGGTCGGCACGACCGGGCCACATGGTCGTGCAAGTGCGGATGGCGCCATCAGGGTCGACATCGCGGAACATCACGTAGGCAACACCCGAGATCGCCGGAATTTCCGGGTGAACCACGGTCATCGCCCGGTTGATCGCATCCTTGATGACCATGCCGGCCTGGACGAGGGTTGCCGCATTGCCCTTCTCGATCTTTGAGCCGATCTGACCGACATCGACAAGTGCATAGAAGATGCCGCCATAGCAAAGGTCGAGCTTGATCTTACCCCATTGCTGCGTGTCGAGCTCGACATCGAGCTCATGAACGAAGGACGGCACCATGGTCAGCCGCACCTTCTCGCAACGGCCGTCACGGCACGTCGCTGTCGCACGGACGAGGCCGGCGGCAGTGTCGAGCGTGACGACCGTTTCCGGCTCCTTCATCTCAACGATACCGGATTCAAGCAATGCCGTGGTGACGCAGATGGAATTCGAGCCGGAGCTTGCATGCGCCTGATCGGGCTGCAGGATGATGAAGCCGGCATCGGCATCGGGATGTTTGGCCGGCAGCAGCAGATTGACGGAGCCGATCGGCGCCCCGCGCGGCTCCAGCACGAGGAAGCGGCGCAGCTCCTGCCCCCTGGGGTCGGTGTTCAGCCAATGCAGCTGCTCGGCAATGCTGTTTCCCGGGATCTTCGGCACGCCGCCGATGGCAACCTTGCCGATTTCCCCCTCGCAATGAACGTCCAGCAACTGGATCGTACGCTTCCATCTCATCTCATCTACTCCAATCAAACGTATCGCATCGTGCCGCCATCGACCACAAAGGCAATCGCCTCGTGTTCCGGGCCTCGGCTCCTCCCGGCAACAGCGCGGTGCCGGCCAGCTCGGCATAGCTGCCGACGATGATAACCGTACGCTTGTTTTCGCTCATGACGAATCCTGCCCGCAAAGTGTCACCGTGTCCGATATGGTGCGGATCTGTGATATATCAGTTTACGCGAACTGGCTATTGGCTTTTGACGGCAGTGTCATTCCGGTCGAAGATCGGACCCCTATTGCCTCAATGTCTCGCCTACATTGTTGCCTGTTGCCTCAACGCTATCGCCGAGAGAGCCGACGGTATTCCCTGCGGAAGCGCCGACACGGCGCCACTGCTCGCCATAGTTCGCCCGCGTGCGGGGATCGAAGATGGCGATGGGGGCGCTGACGGCGGCACCGGCAACGCTGCCGACCGTTTGCGCAGCGCCCATGGCGACCGCACCGACGGCATCGCCGATGCCGACATCGGAATCGGTGATGACCTGGCCCTCGATCAACCGTGCTCCGATCAGCTTCACCACTTCCGGACTTTCGGCAAACTTGCCGTGGTTCAGACCGTCGCCGGTCTTGAGTTTGGTGAGATCAAGCACGGTGATCCCCTGCTTTTCCAATTCGCTGCGATAGGGTTCTGCTGCCGGGTCGATCTGGCCGAGGCGGTCGATATTGCCGGAAATGCGCCGCGACAGCGAAAGGGCACGATCGTCGCGCGAGACGAACAGCGTGAAATGCGGCTTGTCCTTGCCGAGCGCGGCGAACTGCCGGCCGAAGACGTCCACATCGAGATCGGGCGATGCCAGGATGACGTTCTTGATCTTCGGGGCGACACGGCCATTGCGGATCGCCATCTGCCGCAGCGATTCGACTGCAAGCCAGCTTCCCATCGAATGAGCCATGACGGTGATGTCGCCGACGGCGGGGTCTGCGGCAACCCGGCGAAACAGCTCCTCGAGCGAGTCACGAGAATAATTCGTGCTCTCCTTGTCATAGGCATAATCGAAGATGCTGGCGCGGGACGGCCAGGTGAAGACGATCGGCGCGACATCGGCATGGGAATCGTGAACGATCTGCGCGAAGCGATAGACCGCATCTTCGTAGCGATTATTGAAACCGTGAACGAAAATCAGCACCCGCTTGTTCTTCGGCAGTTCGGCGTGCAGCCAACCGCGCCCATCTGCTTCGCTCGCAAGCGGCTTGACGGCAATGGTGACGAAATTCTTCAAAGGATTGCCGGGGAGACGGCTCGGCCACTGCACCTGCCCAACCTTGCGGTTGGCTTCCGGCGGGATGGAGATGCTGACGGCATCGATCTTCAAGCCCGGACCGCGCTCGCCCGAAAAGAGGATCGCGGGATCCTTGTCCGGCAGACGCGTCGTCGCGACCAACAGATCGACCTTCGACGTTCCGGGAACATTATCGGCAACCGGCTGCATAACCCCGACGGGACGACCGCAAGCCGCCAACGACAGCGTCAGAGTGATGGCAACAATTCGGAAAAAGACACTTCCCCGTCGGTCCGAACTCGCCATACGCTGCATCATGCAACCCTTCTTAACCGCCTGATAGTCGGGCCACTCTACGCATCGGCACCCCTGGCGCAAGCGCAGACAACCGTTCACCACCACATGAAGCAATGCTAATTCGCACCAGCATTGCAAAGGCGCAACGCCTTCGTCGAAAAACGGGCGCTAAGGAATGTGGAGAATAAAAAAAGAGCCCGACGCGGGAGGAGGATGCGTCAGGCTCTTTGATCCGGATTGGCAACTGGGAGGAGGAGTGTTGCCAATCAATGAAGGCGCGCTGGGAGGAGGAGATGCGCTGCCTTCGAGTGGGTAGATATAACGCCGGGAGAGTCGTGAATAGACTATCTTTCGCAATGCAGCATTGCGCCCGACGCATTGCTTTTGCCAATATACCCAGAGAATTCCGCATAGCACTGACAAACCAGGCTCATCGTCGCCTATTTTAAAGCCGCTACAGCGGGAAATCGGGGATTCCCATAAGCGTGATCGCCAATCTTCGTTCAATTCCGAGTCGATGCAAGAAGCGGCGCAGATGTGCTCCGCGCCGCTCCCGTATCTTGCAATTCTCTACCTTGGCTCCGTCTGCCGGAGCGACGCGCTCTATGCGGCCTTGAAGGCTTTCTTTCCTTCGGCGTCCAGCGCCGCAAACTCCTCGTCGGAAAGCGTGATGTTGACGGCTGCGGTATTTTCCTCGAGGTGCTTCACCTTGCCTGTTCCCGGGATTGGCAGCATGACCGGGCTGCGTTTCAAGACCCAGGCAAGTGCAATCTGGCTCGGTGCGGCGCCGTGCTTCTTGGCAATCGTGTCCAGAAGCGAACCTTCCTTGGCGAGATCACCCGCGGCAAGCGGGAACCACGGAATGAAGCCGATGCCGTGCTTTTCGCAATAGTCGAGCACATCTTCGCTGGTGCGATCGACGAGATTGTAGCGGTTCTGCACGGTGACCACCTTCAAGTGCTTGGAAGCAGCCTCGATCTCGGCGACGGACACTTCGCTCAAGCCCGCATGACGGATGATACCATCATCGAGCAGCGACTTCACCGCATCGAACTGCTCGGCAGCCGGCACCTTGGAATCGATGCGATGCAGCTGCCAGAGGTCGATCCGGTCGACGCCGAGATTGCGAAGGCTCTTATGTGCCTGCTGGATGAGATATTCAGGCCGACCCAACGGCACCCAGACATTCGGGCCCGTTCGTGTAAGGCCGCCCTTGGTGGCGACGACGAGATCCTTGCCGTAGGGGTGGAGCGCTTCCTTGATCAGCCGCTCGGAAACGTCCGGACCATAGGAATCGGCCGTATCGATGAAGTTGATGCCGAGCTGCGGCAGGCGCTTCAGGGTGCGGACGGCCTCGTCGTGATCGTCCGGCTCACCCCATATGCCGGCACCAGTGATGCGCATGGCGCCGAAACCGAGACGATTGACCGGAAGGTCGCCGCCGATCTTGAATTGACCGGACTTGGCTGCGTCGAAATCTGACATGATTCTGTCCCTTCTACTGATCTGAATATATGTGGAGTTCCCGGCATCGGAACGGCCGGGATGTGTCGAGAAAATCGAGCTGTTCGCGAAGGGGGATTGAGGTCGCGACAAGAAACTAGATGGGTCTGCTATCCGGCATATGCAATGCACTGCCGCTTAAGGACCTGATCTTTTTGGCCGCCGCCATCGATACATCCGCAATGAACACTCGACTACAGGGCTCTTGCAGGGATCAATCGGCGGGCAAATGCTGTCTTGCCAGTGCACCCAGATCGGCAAGCGTGGTCCAGAGTTCGCGAAACATCTCAGGCGCGAACCGCTCCAGCGAAATCTCCTGCCGCCTGCCATTCCAGCGCTCGCCACCGATGCGAAGCATGCTGACGACGGCAGCGGCAAGCACGCTCAGTCTAAAGCGTTCCTCGTCTCCACCGCGACTGCGGGCTTGCAGCGCATCGACGAGCTTTCTCTCAAGCTTGGAATATTTCAGCTGATCGCGTGCACGCAGCGCCGGGGTGTCGTGGATCAAGACGGCAATGGCAAGGTGCTGCGGATCGGAAATGGCGGCGTGCAGGGCGGTATTGATCGCCGCCTCGATGACTTCGGCAAGCGACGCCGCTGCTGGCTGGGCGGCGACGGCAGCAATCAATGCATCGGAAAAGCCATCCTGCCAGGCGGCGACGACATCTTCCTTGCTCGGGAAGTAATCGAAGAAGCTGCGCTTGGAAACGTCAGCGGCCTCAGTGATATCTTCGATGGTAGTGCCGTCGAAACCGCGCTCAAGGAAGAGTTTCAATGCCGTGGTTTCGATACGCTCGCGGGTCTGGCGGCGCTTCCGTTCGCGCCGGCCTTCCCTCACCGCGCTATCGCTGCCAGGCAGATCCGCCATTCGTTTCCCCGTTATGCACCTGCTTCGGGCCGGCCTGCGCCGGCCTTGCCAGCTTCCTGCGCAAATGCGCCGACGCTGACACTCCCCTCGGTGCTACGATATTTGGAGCCGCCGATCGAGAGCTCCATCGGATTTTGCTGCGATATCCTGTAGACGCCGGCGGGTGGAATGTTACGGACGGTGCCGCCGATGCGCTTGCCCTTCAAACCGAGGCCTTCGAGGATTGCGCGCGGAACGGGACAGCGGGGACCATAGGTGAATTGATAGAAAGCGCCGCCCGGCCTCATGGTCGCGAAGGCGCCGCCGACAATGGCAGCCACTTTCGAGGGCGGCATGGACAAAAGCGGCAGGCCACTCACGACAGCACCAAAGGGCGCATCGTCAAAAAGACCGCAGTCGCCGAGCTGTGCCGCATCCATTCTCACGACCCTGGCTTCCGGAAAACGCCCACGCAGGCGCACGGCAAACTCCTCGCCGAATTCGATGAGCGTGAGAGCACTCTCCGGAACGCCCCGCGCCAGCAGGGCGCGCGTGAAAACGCCAGTTCCAGGGCCGAGTTCGAGCACTGGACCATCGAGCGGATCGATCTCCTGCGTCATCAGCTTCGCCAGCCGCTCGCCCGAAGGCGCGACTGCTGCGACCCGCATGGGATCGCTAACCCAGGAGCGGAAGAACCGCACGAAATCGGCACATGATGTCTTTGTGGTCATTCCGCGAATCCAATCTCCGGCTGCGATTCGAATGAGTGTGCGATGAGGACCGAACAGCGTGGCATTTCAAAGGCGTGCCGCGCCATTAGGCGGCCCAAAAGCGTTGATATGCAAGGACTGCCGCATGATTTTTCCATCACATATTTTCACCAATTACAAACTTGCATTTAGTGCAATAAATTACCAACTACAATGGGCGATGCCAAATCTCTCGACAGGAGTTCGCCATGCCGGATTGGACAGTGAAAGACATTCCGCCGCAGACAGGTCGGATAGCGGTCATTACCGGAGCCAATAGCGGCATCGGTTATGAAGCGGCCAAGGCACTCGCGGTGGCTGGGGCGAAAGTCGTCATCGCCTCGCGCAACGAACGAAAAGGAGCCGCTGCACTCGCCTCGATCCGCGCGGCGGCGCCCGGTGCAGATATTGCCTATGAGCCTCTTGATCTCGCCAGCCTCGATTCCGTTGCGCGGACTGCGGCACGCATCGCTGCTGCCGTGCCACGCATCGACCTGCTGATCAATAATGCCGGCGTCATGGCGATCCCCGATCGACATGAAACGGAGGACGGCTTCGAAATGCAGATGGGGGCAAATTATATCGGTCATTTTGCGTGGACGATGCGGCTGTTGCCCAGGGTCTTTCTTTCAGACAATCCACGCGTCGTTACCGTCAGCAGCCTCGCGCATCGCAGCGGCAGGATCCATTTCGACGATCTGCAATGGCGCCGGAACTACGGCCCCTGGCGCGCCTATTGCCAGTCGAAGCTCGCGACGCTGCTGTTTAGCCTGGAGCTCGACCGCGCCGCCCGTGCTGAAGGCTGGCGGCTGAAAAGCCTTGCCGCCCATCCCGGCTATGCAGTCACGGGGTTACAGAGCGCAGGTCCGCGCATCGGCCGCAACCGGCCGGGCTTTCTGGAGCGCTTCGGAAAGCTGGTGGAGCCGATGTTCTCGCAATCGGCCGCCGCTGGCGCTCTACCGACGCTTTTTGCGGCCAGCTCTCCCGATGCTGAAGGTGGCGTGATGTACGGCCCCGACGGCTTCTATGAGCTGAAGGGGCCACCAGTTCGCGCCAAGATCGCCGCGCATGCGCGCGACCCCGCCATTTGGCGGCGGTTGTGGGATGTCTCGGAGCAATTGACGGGGTTGAGATTGCCCCTGCCCGCAACGGCATAATGAAAAGCCCTACGCGGCGAAGGGCTTTTCACATTCAGAACATATGCAAGTTTTCCGCGGCCCTTACGGGCTCACGCACTGGCGACGGGGGCCGTTGGTCGGCTGATAGGTATTGTCGGAAGCACGATAGGTCTTGTACCGGCTGGCGCACCAGCGAACATGCGCACTGCCGCGCGGCGGATGAGAAATGGCTCCACCGACGATCGCACCGGCGGTAAAGGCAGCCATCGGATACCACCAGCCGTCATTGTAACGGCGATAGCCCGGGCGGGCGTAACGATAGCCGCGATGACCATGCCAATAGCCAGGTCGATTATGCGGACGGTGATGCGGCCGGTAGTGGGGACGATGGTGTGGGCGAAGATGTCTGTTGTGATGGCCATACTGCACATCGATGACGCCAGCGGGTTGGCCGCTCCCCTGCACAGCCATCGGCTGAACCATCGGCTGGATCGGTCCCGCAACGGCTTGATCGAAAGATGATATCGCCAGCAAGGCACTCAATGCAGTCACAGTTACCGTTGTCAGAAGTCGTTTCACAGCTCTTCTCCTCTCGAGTCGCAGTACTGGTGAACAACGCGTAATGATTGAAAATGTTTCATAATATTATCGCTTGCGCAAGTACGAACAGCAGGCATATAGGTAGGTATCCTACCTATCTATTGAGACAAGAAACCCATGGCCGACACCGACCGCCACTACGGGCTCGAAGAAGCCCATGCGCTTGCTGAAGCATTGCGTCCTGCTCTGCATCGCCTTTACCGGCAATTGCGCCGCGAAAGCGACGACCCGGGGTTGTCACCGCTGCATGCACTGCTGCTTGTCACCGTGATGCGCCAGCCGGGCATCGGCGTTGCCGAGCTTGCCCGGCTGGAAAAGCTGCGCGGCCCGACGATATCAGGGCATATAAAGGCGATGGAACGCGACGGCCTCGTCATGCGTTCCGAGCCTGACCCGAACGACCGCCGACGCAACGGCCTGATCGCAACGGAAAAGGGTCAGCGGCTCATACTGAGCATGAAGCGAAAGCGGACCGATTGGCTCGCATCCAAGCTGGCCACGCTGTCCCCGGACCAGCGCGCAGCCATTCGCGCCGCGATCGCGCCGCTCGAGGAGATCGGACAATGAGCGGCGAGCGTCTCCAAGCAGTGTCGCAATCAACGCCTGTTGCGGGCGATCCGCCGGATCGCCGCGAGATCCGTGCCGTTATTCTCGGGTTGATGATCGTGCTCGGTCTTGGCGCCATAGACCAGAGCATCGTCGCGACTGCGTTGCCCCGCATCGTCAGCGACCTTGGCGGGCTCGCGCACCTCTCATGGGTTGTCAGCGCCTATGTCCTGGCCTCCACCAGCACCATGCCGCTCTATGGCAAGCTCAGCGACCAGTACGGCCGCAAGCCGATGATCTATGCCGCGATCCTGATCTTCCTGCTCGGCTCCGTCCTCAGCGGCATGGCGCAGACGCTGATGCAGCTCATCATCTTCCGGGCGATCCAGGGCATCGGCGCCGGCGGCCTCATGCCGCTTGCGCAGATCATCATCGGCGACCTCGTTCCTCCCGCGAAACGCGGGCGCAATCAGGGTTCGATCGCAGCGGTCTTCGCCGTATGCAGCGTGATCGGTCCCATCGTGGGCGGCGTCATTACCGACCTGCTATCCTGGCACTGGATCTTCTACGTCAACCTGCCGATCGGCGCCGTCGCTCTCGTCATGATCGGCCGCGCACTTAAGCGGCCACACCAATCGCACAGCCGCCGCATCGACTATCTCGGCGCCGCATTGCTGACAGGCTGTACGACGAGCTTCCTGCTCGTGCTGGCGCTCGGCGGCAACGAATGGGCCTGGAACTCGCCCGAGATTTTCGGACTGTCCACTCTCGCCCTGATGCTTTGCGGCCTGTTCATCCTCCATGTGCGGCGCGAGCCCGAGCCAGTGCTGCCGCCTGATCTCTTCCGCAACCGGTTGTTCGTCGTCGCCTGCATCGTGCTGGCACTAACCTTCATGGGGATGCTTGGAGCAAGCCTGTTCTTTCCGCTGTTCTTCCAGATGGTGATGGGGGTCAGCGCTTCGCATTCCGGCCTGCTGACCGGGCCGCTGATGGTCGGCGTCGTCATCTCGTCCATGGTCAACGGGCGGGTGCTGCTGCATCGCTTTGGGCGATACAAGCCCGCGCAGATCTGCGGCCTCAGCCTTGCAACGGCCGCCTTCGCGATTCTTTCCTGGGCAGCGGCGACCGGCCAGGGTTTCGGGATAATCGAGCCTGCCGTCTTTGCGCTTGGCCTGGGGCTCGGGCTC
Organism: Rhizobium sp. ASV20; assembly: GCF_016429015.1. Lineage (GTDB taxonomy): Bacteria > Pseudomonadota > Alphaproteobacteria > Rhizobiales > Rhizobiaceae > Rhizobium. The sequence continues at coordinate 15,282 of NZ_JAELTU010000073.1, read as the reverse complement.
GTCATGCCCACCATGACGATTGCGGTGCAGAATGCCCTGCCCCTTGCCCATCGCGGCGTCGGAACGGCGACGCTCGCCTTCTTTCGTTCACTCGGCGGCCTCATCGGTGTTACCGGCTCGGGCGCCATCCTGGCCTATCGCGTGCAGAATGCCGGCGGTGCGCTTGAAGGCGTGCATATCTCCTCACTCACCGAAGCCGGCATGAAGCAGCTCGCGACAGCCTCTCCGGAGGCGCATGCCGCCGCTATCGCACTTTACCGCCACGCCATCGCCATGACTTTCGCGACGGGAACAGCGATCGTGGCACTGGCGCTTGTCGTTCTGCTGTTTCTGCCGGAGTTGCCGCTGGCGAAAGATCACGAGCAGGGAACAAAGCCATCCGGCTGACCCGACTCCCTTGGCGGTGTAACTTTTGCCCGCGGATGAAAATCTGACGGACAGTTTGTCGGATCGCAGCTCCAGTATTCGTCATAAGGTGAAGGCCGGGAATCGGCCTGCTCGTAAACCCGAGAGGAGACGTCATGACCCGGTATCTGGTCGCCATACATCACCCCGACGACTATGATCCCTCCGCAATGGAGGACCAAGCGATGCACACCGATATCGACAGGCTCAACGATGAGATGAAGGCTGCCGGCATCAGGATTTTCGTCGGCGGCATGCATCCGGCAAGCACCGCGACATCGCTGCGCCCCCAGCCCAACGGCGATGTGCTGCAGACCAAAGGACCGTACCTCAAGACCAAGGAACATGTAGGCGGCTTCTGGGTGCTAGAATGTGCTGACGAGGCCGAAGCTCTTGCCTGGGGACGCAAGGCGGCGGTCGCCTGCAGGACGCCGGTAGAAGTCCGCCAGTTTCACTGATGGTGAGCGGAAGGCGCGCCCGATAGAAGGCTTAAACCCGTAAGCGGAAGCGCTCTCAACGCGACCATAACATCGTCAGTAATCAGCGAAGGCTTTGAAGAAAGAGGTGGCGCACCCGAAGAGATTCGAACTCCTGACCCCCAGATTCGTAGTCTGGTGCTCTATCCAGCTGAGCTACGGGTGCGTGCCGGAACGGAAGAAACCGTTCGGTGTGGCGGTTCTCTAAAGGGTCCCTTGGGGGAATGCAAGCGGATTTGTGAAAAAGATCGCGATTTTCGTTCAAGATATCGATAAGCGATTGAAAAATCTTATATTTCTTGCAAGCTCCGACTGCGATAATCATCGAGGGATACGGGGCGGTCCGGAATTTCGATGCGGAATTGCGTTCCCGCGGCTGGTTTCTCCACCAACGCAATGGTGCCGCCATGGGCAAGAACCAGCTCGCGGGCAATTGCCAGGCCAAGGCCGGTGCCGCCGGAGCGAGCGGAGCCGCGGAAGGCGGTGAAGAGGTTCTCTCGCGCCTTCTGCGGCATACCCGGGCCGGTGTCGTCGACGGTGATGCTGACGACGCTGCCGATTCGATGCGCAGATACGGTGATGCGCTTTATGCTTCCGGGTTCGGCATCGCTAAAGGCAATCAGCGCCTGGTGGGCATTGCGGCAGAGATTGTGAATGACGCGGAACAGCTGCTCGCTATCGGCGTCAACTTCGAGATCGGAATTGAGCTGCTCGACGAATTCGACGCCACTTTCAGGGTCAATCGCCAGAATATCCCGAACCTCGTCGATCAGCTCGACGAGGTGAAGCTTGCGCCGGCGCGGCGCCGATTCGGAAGTCTGGCCATAGGACAGCACCTCGGTCGTATACCCGACGGCGCGGTCGATGGTGCGCAGCAGCTTCGGCGCGAAGCGCTTGACCATTGGGTCATCGACATCGACCAGCCGGTCCGACATCAGCTGTGCGGCTGAGAGGATATTGCGCATGTCGTGATTGATCTTCGACACGGCAAGGCCGAGGGCCGCGAGATTCTTCTGCTGCTTCAATGTTTTCTGTAGCTGCGTCTGCATGGCGGCGAGATGGCGGCCCGCGACCGCAAGCTCATCGCGTCCTCGATCGGGCACGAGGATACGGCCGGGATCTTCGGGATCGTCGGAATAGGCCTGCATGCTGTCGGTGAGGCGGCGGATCGGGCGGATCATGATGCGGTTGATCGCAAAGAAGATCAGCGTCGCGGTGAAGAGCGAAATCAGGATGGAAACGAGGAAGACGCTGCGTGAATAGGCAAGCATGGCGTTGCGCAGGCGCGTGTCCTTCAGCACCACCTCAATGCCTGTGCCGGCGTCGCCGCCGACCGGGCCGAAAACGCGGATGATACGATTGCCGCCGAAGAGCAACGTGTCGAGCGCGTCCTTGATGGCCGTCAGCTGCGATACATCGCTCAGATCATACATATCGTCGACCGAGGCCGGCATTTCCGCCGTCGCCAGCAGACGCGAGGTGCCGTCCTTGCGCAGAACGATTGCCCGCGTTCCGGTCGCCATCAATGTTTCCTTTTGCAGCGCGCGCGGCAATTCGGCTGTTTGCAAGCCGTCTATGGCAATGGCGGCGGCAGCAGCAGTGCTCAGCCGGTCTTCCAGCCAGCGCAGCCGCATATTGGCGACGGAGGGCACGAAGATGAATACTTCGGCCAAAGACATGAAAACGACCGTGAGAATGAGAAGCTTGCCCGAGAGGCCGCCGAAAATACCGGTTGGCCTGCAAAGCCTGGCTAGACCGCTCTTCCCGGCCTTGCCGTCCCTTGCGACGTTTCCGCCCTGCTCACTGTCCATTTCAATTGTCCCGCTTCGCCGCAAAGCGACCTGATGGCGACTTGTCGAAACGGTATAATAGGCGATTGTGGGCTTTTTTCCAATCGAGTCCCGATCGGGAGGCTCGATAGCATTGGGAGGGAGAGCGGCTACGCCCGGCGTAGCCGCGCTCCCCTATCGCAAAGCGATCAGAGCTCTTCCCAATTCTGCGCAGCGGTGGCGGCAGCGGTCGCGCGGCCGGTACCGCCGCCGAAGGCGGTTGCCACCTTGTCGATCATGCGGCGCGCCGGCGAGGCTGTCGGACGATGCGTTTCGGCGCGTGCAGGCACCGGAGCGGACATGGCGCCTTCATCGACCTTGAAGCGCGAGACAAGGCGCACCAGACCATCGGCCTCACCCGCGAGCCGGTGTGTTGCGGCCGAGGTTTCCTCGACCATGGCGGCGTTGCGCTGCGTGACCTCGTCCATCTGGTTGACCGCATTGTTCACTTCCGACAGGCCGGTCGCCTGCTCGCGGGCCGCCGTTGCGATGGAATGGATGTGATCGTTGATCTTCAGCACCCGGCCTTCGATGGTCGATAGCGCTTCACCCGTTGCCTGTACCAGTTTGACGCCGACCTGGACTTGATCGCCCGATTTGCTGATCAGCGCCTTGATGTCCTTGGCTGCTGTCGCAGAACGCTGTGCAAGCTCGCGCACCTCCTGGGCGACGACGGCAAAGCCCTTGCCGGCATCGCCGGCGCGCGCGGCCTCCACACCGGCGTTCAGCGCCAGCAGGTTGGTCTGGAAGGCGATGTCGTCGATAACACCGATGATCTGGCTAATTTCGCCGGATGCCTGCTCGATGCGACCCATAGCGTCGATCGCATTGCGAACGACCGTACCGGAACGAGCGGCATCGTCCTTGGCTTCGCTCACCATGACGCTGGCCTCACGGGCACGCTCGGTCGAGTTCTGGACGACGGAGGTGATCTCGTCGAGCGCCGCCGACGTTTCCTCGAGCGCGGCTGCCTGCTGCTCGGTGCGCTTGGAGAGATCGTCACTTGCGTGACGAAGCTCGTTGGTGTTGGAGTTGATCGAACCTGTGGTCTCACGCACCTCGCGCATGGTGCTCTTGAGCGTCGCGAGCGTCGCGTTGACGTTCTGCTGCAGTTCGGCGAAGGCCCCCTGGAACTCGCCCTTCATGGATTGCGTCAAGTCGCCATCGGCCAGACTTGCGATGACGCGGCGGACTTCGCCGATGCCGGCATCGACACTCACCAGCAACTCGTTCACGTTGCTGGCGAAGCGATTGAGACTGGCGTCGCCGTAATCCTTGTCGATGCGGCGGCTGAAATCGCCGGCAGCGGCAGCAGAAACGGCAAGCGACATGCTGGATTGAAGCTCGTCGCTTCTGGCGCGCATGGCCATTTCCTCGGCATTCATGCGGCGCACGGCATTGCCGTTTTCCTTGAATACGTCGACGGCGGCAGCCATCTCGCCGATTTCGTCGCCGCGTCCTGCAAACGGCACCTCGATATCGAACTGGCCGTCAGCCACCTTCTTGATCGCGTCCGTAACCTTGCGGATCGGGCGGCTGAGATGAACGGTGCCGATATAGGCGCCCAGACCGACGCCTGCGCCGATACCGGCAATCATGATGCTCAGCACGACCCACAGAATGTTTTTGTGGAAGACCGCGATCTCGGCTTCGGCCTTTGCAAGCTCGGCCTTGTCGGCCTGAACGATGGCATCGATCTCTGCCTGGAAGGCTTTACGATTGGCGCGGTTGGCTTCGTTGTTGCCCTGCTTGCCGGCGGCGTCCGGACCATCAGTCACGCCAAGGCGGGCCGTCTCCGTGCGGAAGCCGCGAAACTCCTGCGCGCGAGCCTGAAGCTTGGAGAACGTGGCTTTCTGAGCCTCCGGCACCAGGGGCGACCAGGCAGCCAGGACTCGGTCGATTTCATCGAGATCGCCCATCAGCCCGTCGGCGAAGCTCTTCGAATCCTTGGCCGACGCGGCCGCATAGATCCCACGCGCCTCCATGACCACCGCGGTTACGTAGCGATTGAGGTGCTCACCCATATAGGCGCGGCTGGCAGTCTGCTCGTAGCTCTGCAGTCTCTGATCATATTGACGCAGCGCATAAAGAGTGGTGGCACCGATCAGGAGCGCTGCCCCGGTCATGACAAGTACAAGCAGGTTAACTTTGCCGCGAATTTTCAAGATATCCCCCCAAAAGCTGGCAGTGCCGCCAAAAATCGGCGAATTTGCCAGTATATGGGTCTAGATATCGGCCAAATTCATTAATGTTATCTTGCGGCAATTTAAGTCAAATTACCCGGATTTTGGATCCCGCTCCCTCCTGTATTTCCGCATTCTCCGATTGGCGTTGCAGCAACGGCATGGATCGGCCAAACGCCGCAACAACCGCCTGTCACCAATCCCGGAGCCCGGATTTCAAGGAATCTGTGCCGGTATAATTGACTTTAGGGGTGGCGATCCTTATAAGCCCGCGCACGTTCGGTCTATAGAGCCTGCATTTGCGGGCCAGGTCCGTTCGTCATAATCAACAACGCTCCTTGCTATTGAAGCAAAGCTCAAGAAGGGCCGCACTCCGCGGTGTTTAAATAAATGAAGCGTACCTACCAACCATCCAAGCTTGTCCGCAAGCGTCGCCACGGCTTCCGTTCCCGTATGGCTACCAAGGGCGGCCGTGCGGTTCTTTCCGCTCGCCGCAGCCGCGGCCGCAAGCGTCTTTCGGCCTAACGGCCGAAATGCCCGATAGTCGAGGATGGCGGGCAATTGACGAATGAACGACCCAAAAAGACTGTCGGGCGGCTGAAAAGCCGGCCGCAGTTTCTTGCAGTCCGTGAAGGCGAGAAGCGCAGAGGCGGCTTCTTCCTGCTAGAGATGCTGGACCGCAAGCTCGCCGACGCCGACCCCCGCGTTGGTTTTACCGTTACCAAAAAACATGGCAACGCAGTGGAGCGCAACCGCATGCGGCGCAGGCTGAAAGAAGCCGTGCGGCTTCATGCCGGGTTTGCAATGCAGCCCGGACACGACTATGTGGTTGTCGCGCGGCGCGATGTGCTGACCGCACCTTTCGAAAAACTGGCAAGCGAACTCGTAAGCCGCATCGAAACCAGGCCGAAACATCGGCGGTCGGAAACTGACCGCTCCAGGAAAGTATGATGGAAAACAAACGCAATTACTTCATTGCAATTGCACTGTCCGTGCTGATTGTTCTCGGCTGGCAGTTTTTCTATATGAACCCGCGTCTAGAAGCGCAGCGCCAGGCCGAGCAGGCCGCCAAGCTGCAGCAGCAGTCGCAGCAGGCTCAGCAGACGCAGACAACAGCCGCTGGTGGCGCCGTAAACGGTTCGCTGCCGGCCGGCGGCCAGACCGCGCAGACGGTCCTGACCCGCGATCAGTCCGTCGAAAAGACGGCGTCCTCGCGCGTTGTCATCGACACGCCTGCGCTTGCCGGTTCCATCAACCTGGAAGGCGCGCGTCTCGACGATCTGCGCCTGAAGAGCTATCACGAGACTGTCGACAAGAGCAGCCCGATCATCACGCTGTTCAGCCCGGCCGACACCAAGGACGGCTACTTCACCGAACTCGGCTATGTCGGCAACGACGCGACCGGCGCCGTTCCCGGCCCCTCGACGGTGTGGAAGCTCGCAAGCGGCGACAAGCTGACCGACAAGACGCCCGTCACCCTGTCCTACACCAACGACAAGGGCGTGACGTTCTCGCGTACCATTTCCGTCGACGATCGTTACATGTTCACGATCACCGACAAGATCGCCAACAGCAGCCAGGCTCCGGTTTCGCTGTCGAGCTACGGCCGCGTTACCCGCTACAACAAGCCTGAAACGCCTTCCGCCTACGTACTGCACGAAGGCTTCATCGGCGTTATCGGCGATGACGGCCTGATCGAGACCAAGTACGCGGCGACCGAAAAGGAAGCCACGACGCCCGCCAAGTCGACCGGCGGCTGGCTCGGCATGACCGACAAGTACTGGGCAGCCACCATCGTGCCGCCGCAGTCGACGGCCTATGACGCCCGCTTCTCGCATTTCGCCGATGGCACGCCACGCTACCAGGCCGACTACAAGCAGGATGCGATCACCGTTGCTCCCAGCCAGTCGATCGAGTTGAAGAACCTGATCTTCGCCGGCGCCAAGGAAGTTCCGGTCATCGACCGCTACGAGACCAGCTACTCGATCCCGCGCTTCGACCGCCTGATCGACTGGGGTTGGTTCTACTTCATCACCAAGCCGATGTTTAAGCTGATGGACTTCTTCTTCCGCTTCTTCGGCAACTTCGGCGTCGCTATCCTCTGCACCACCATCGTCGTCAAGGCGCTGTTCTTCCCGCTCGCCAGCAAGCAATACGCCTCCATGGCCAACATGAAGCGCATGCAGCCGAAGATGGAGGAGCTGAAGGCCAAGTTCGGCGACGATCGCATGGGTCTGCAGCAGGCGACGATGCAGCTCTACAAGGAAGAGAAGATCAATCCGATTGCGGGTTGCTGGCCGGTGCTTCTGCAGATTCCGATCTTCTTCTCGCTCTACAAGGTGATCTACATCACCATCGAGATGCGTCATGCGGCGTTCTTCGGCTGGATCCAGGACCTTTCCGCTCCGGATCCGACCTCGATCGTCAACCTGTTCGGCCTGCTGCCCTTTGCGGCTCCGACCTTCCTGCATCTCGGCGTCTGGCCGCTGATCATGGGTGTTACCATGTTCTTCCAGATGCGCATGAACCCGACGCCGCCGGACCCGACGCAAGCAATGATCTTCAACTGGATGCCGCTGGTATTCATGTTCATGCTGGCAAGCTTCCCGGCCGGTCTCGTGATCTACTGGGCCTGGAACAACACGCTCTCGGTCATCCAGCAGTCGATCATCATGCGGCGCCATGGCGTGAAGGTAGAGCTCTTCGACAATCTGAAGGGCCTGTTCAAACGAAAACCGGCACCATCGAAATAGAAAGAAAAGCCCCGCTTCGGCGGGGCTTTTTCTTTTTCAGCGCATGAATTTGCATTGCGATGAGGCCTTTGCCTCATGACCGTGGTTATTGCGTACGCCTCGCACCGAGATGCTGACGGAAGAAGGCCACGACCTCCGCATCGAAGGCTCTGTGAAACGCCGCCCTGTCGAATCCATCCTGATCGCGGCAGATCTCCGGTTGCGATCCGGCCAAGGCGGTCGGGCATGGCGCCAGGAAGGCGAAGTGCGCAGCGGCGGGCACGACATGGAACTCCGGCTTGCCGGGTAGATTGGCGGCCAGCGCCGCATTGCTTTCCGGCAGCACGCCATCGCCGCCATGCTCGGAACTCCAAAGCTGGATGGGAGCATTGACAGCTTTCAAACTTTCCTTGTCCGAAAAGAAGCTCAATGGGTCGGCAAGGACGAGTGCTTTTATGCGGGGATCACGGGAAAGCGGCTTCGCGGGTATTTCGTTCCGGCGGATTTCGCCGCAGATGGGAGCGGGTTCGGGACAAGGAACCTTAGGGTCGCGAAAGTCAGGCACTGCGCCGGCAAGCACGAGGCCGGTATAGCCGCCGCGCGAAAAGCCGAAGAAGCCGATGCGGTCGGGATCGACCTTCGTCGCGTCCGGCCATTTGCCAATAATGAAATCGATCAGGCGTCTTATATCCTCCGGCCGCTGAAACATGATCGAGATATCGCCCGCCCGGCTCAGATCGGAAAAATTGTCGGCGGGGTGGTTCACCGCGACGACAAGGAAGCCGGCATCCGCAAGCGCCTCCGCCGTATCGTGATGATTGAGGGAGCCGCCGCCATGCCCATGCGAGATAATCACCAAGGGCAACTTGTTCCCGGCAATCGGGCAACCGCGAACAGCGGGCAGCGTGACTGGCCCCAGTTTGACTTCACCCGGCGGTGTCGCACATGGCGACCAGACGAAAGCTTTGAGAGCAGGGCCGTCTCCATTCGCCGGGACGTCGATCGATGCCAGTCCCGCAGCCTGGACCGATGTCGTCGCCAAGGCAAAAGCGATAAGAAAGCCGATTTTCGTAATGCGCATTTTCTTCTCCGAACAGGGCAGTGAAAGGCAAAAGTGAAGGGGTTCGGCACACCGCTTCACGGTCTGCCGCATACCAGGGATCGAGATGTCAAAGGATATGGATTGCTAGGTAGTGTCGGCGCCGCGAAGCGGGATGAGCAACTCGGTGGCAATCTCATGCTCCATCACCGTGGCCGGATGGTTGAGATAGACCTCGATAACCGGTCGGTCATCGGGCTCAAAGCCGCTTTGCGGTAACCAGCTGCCAAACAGCGTCTGAAAGGTCGAGGAAATAAGGGCGTAAGATCCCATGAGCCTGTAGCTCGCATAGCGGCCACCGGGCAGATCGTATCGCTCCAGCTCTTTCTCTGTGGCGCTTTCCTGGGGAAGCACGACACCGGCAAAGTAGGTAAACCCCTCGCCCTGCTCCGGATCGCCGGAGCCGACGCCGATCCTTGTCAGATCGCTCCACACCAATTCTCGCTCCGACAGCATCTGCGCGAGACGACGGTAGGTATGCGGAATGGTCTGTGCCGGACCCTCATGATGCAAGCCATATACCGTTGCCTGCGGACGATCGCCGATCGTCACCGATGGCAGGTTTGCCGCAATCGACTGCTGTTGCTGCTGGAAAGCTGTCGGGGTGAGGCCCGTCAGGCTGCGAAAGGCGCGAGCAAAGCTCTGCGAGCTGTCATAACCAGCCTCCAAGGCCGTCTCGGTTATCGAGGCCGGGCTCACGGCCAACTGATAGGCCGCCTGCGCAAGCCGCACCCTGCGTATCGTGGCGGCAACGCTTTCGCCGGTCATGGCGCGGTAGAGCCGGTGAAAATGAAAGGGAGAAAAGCGGGCGACTGCGGCAAGGCTTTCGACGGAATGCGGCGCCGAGGGATCGACCATGATCGCCTCGATGACCCGCGCTATGCGCCGACGATAGTTCTGTTCCGTGGTCGTCTTCATGGCATCGAGCCTTAGCACGACTTATGCGGCTCTGCGGTGCAGCAATTGCGGATTTTGCGCTGGAGGCGTCAAATTCAGAAGACGCGAACGCACCAGCCAAACCCTGTCCAGCGATCAAAACTTGACTTTCACGGATAAAACCCCGAAGCCAGTCCCATCATCCCGTTAAAAGACAGAGAGCATGGCAGACCAGACGACAAAAGACGACAAGCCGCTTTTCGGCCGTCCGTGGATCTTCATCCGTGGCGTGCCGTCAATGAAGTTCCTGCCGCCGGAAGGACCGTTCGAAGTGGCCTTCGCCGGACGCTCGAACGTCGGAAAATCGTCGCTGATCAATGCCCTGGTCGGACATAAGGGGCTGGCACGAACCTCGAACACGCCGGGGCGCACGCAGGAACTCAACTATTTCGTTCCGGACGGCTTTTCCGGCGAGAGTGGCGACCTGCCGCCGATGGCGCTGGTGGATATGCCCGGCTACGGTTATGCGGAAGCGCCGAAGGACCAGGTCGATGCCTGGACCAAGCTGGTATTCGACTATCTGCGCGGGCGTACGACGCTGAAGCGCGTCTACGTGCTGATCGACAGCCGCCACGGTATCAAGAAGAACGATGCCGACGTGCTGGACCTGCTCGACAAGGCGGCCGTTTCCTATCAGATCGTGCTCACCAAGACGGACAAGATCAAGGAAGCAGGCCTGCCGAAGCTGCTCGCCGAGACAGCGGAGAAAATCCGCAAGCGCCCCGCCGCCTATCCCGGCATCCTCGCCACCTCTTCGGAAAAGGGTGCCGGCCTTCAGGAATTGCGCGAGGCCATCGGCCTGACGGTCGGCATCGCCGTCTGATCAATCCAAATTCTCGGCATGAGGCCGCCGCTCCCGCGCCGTTTGGCGAGAGCGGCGGCCGTATTGCCGCGGAGGATCACATCTTCGGCAACAGCACCTTGTCGACGACGTGGATGACGCCGTTCGACTGCTTGACGTCTGCAATGGTGATGTGAGCAGTGCCGCCGGCCTCGTCGGTCAGCGTCAGCTTGCCGCCCTTCTCCATGGCCTTGATCGTGCAGCCGCCGACCGTTTTCAGGTCGTATTCGCCACCCTTGCTCATCGCCCATTTCTTGAGCGCAGCCGCCATATCATCGCCGGCGACGACATGGCAGGTCAGCACCTTGACCAGCTTCGCCTTGTTTTCCGGCTTCAGCAGGGCATCGACAGTTCCCGGAGGCAGCTGTTTGAAGGCTTCGTTGGTCGGAGCAAAAACGGTGAATGGGCCTTTGCCCTCAAGAGTGTCCACAAGTCCGGCTGCCTTCACGGCAGCGACCAGCGTGGTGTGGTCTTTCGAATTCACGGCATTCTGGATGATGTTCTTGCTTGCATACATCGCTGCACCACCCACCATGGGGTCCTTGGCGTAGGCCAGGCTCGCTCCGGCCGAAACCATTGCTGCCAACGCACCGATGCGAATCACGGTCTTGATCATGACTTGTCCTCTTCCTCTTTTTCGCCCCGATCGGGCGGGGTCAAAGGAAGGTACGGAGGCGTATGAACAAGAGTTTCAGCCGCGTTTGCTTTTCGAAGAAAGAATTCGTCAGGGGAGATGGATCGTGCCCGATGCCACTACGTCGCCCGTGGGTTTGCCGGTCGGCGAGCCGCCGAAGGGCTCGACGCTGACGGCGATGATGGCACCCTCGGTCAATTTACCGTGAAGTTCCGGCGGCAGGCTGATTTCGCCCTCGCCGGTCTGCGGCAGAATGCCCAAGGCCTCAGCTGGGTCGCTGCCGCGAATCAGCCAGAGTTCCAGCGACTTCTCCTCCGGTTTGCCGGCGGCCACCGGCGTCACCTTCAAACGCCCGTTGGCGACATCATAATTGGCAAGGAGATTGATGGGGCTGTTCTGGCCGGCAAGGGATGCGGTGAGCTGCTTGCCTGGTGTCGGACGCAACGCAGCCTCATTGGTGATGGAGAAAACCAGCACGCCGGCGGTCAGAAACAAGGATGCAAAGGCAACGGAACGCCAGAGTACGAGGGAGTTCCACAGGTGAGCGCCTCTTGCAGCATCGCCGAAAATCCGCTTCTCGATCTTTGGATATACCGAGGTTGCAGGCGTCGCCGTTTCGTATTCCTCGTTGAATTCCGAGAGGTTTTGCTCCCAGCGGCTGACGATGGCGGCGAACTGACGGTCGCTGCGCATACGGCGTTCAACCTTCTGCCGATCCTCCAGTGAAAGCACGCCAAGCACGTATTCTCCGGCCAGGACTTCGTCGCGGGAGCGGCCTCCCTTGCTTTGATCGGGCGTACTCATCTGTCCATGCACTCTCTTAGTCTGATCAAGCTCCGGCGCAGCCAGGTGCGCATGGTATTCAAAGGTACCGAGTGTTGATCGGCGAGTTCCTGGTAGCTCAAACCCTCGACATAGGCGCTGCGAACAGCCCGGGCGCGATCAGCTTCCAACTCTTCCATGCACCTGTCAATCCGCCTGCCCTCTCCCTTCACGATTGCTTGTTCTTCCGGGTCTGGTTCTCCGTCGGCAAGATCGTATGCGGTGTCGATTTCGTCGGCAACAGGCTTGCGGGCACGAACGAAATCGATGGATCGGTTGCGCGCGATCGCCGTCAGCCAGGGAATAGCCGGCCCCTCGGAAGGAGCAAATTGCTCGGCACGTTGCCATATCTTGACGTAGACTTCCTGCAAGACCTCTTCCGCGTCCGTCCTATTGCCTATGATACGCAGGCAAACACCAAAGAGTTTCGAGTTGGTGCGTTTGTAGAGCGCCGCAAAGGCCTTTTGGTCACGCATGGCGACGCGGCCGATCAGCGCTTCCATCTCTTCGCTCGCCATCCAACACCCCACTGCGACGCTCGCGCCATCTTTAAGAGAAAAGTGCCGACAGGCAAGCTCGGCGACTTGATCAATTTTAACAGCGCTAATGTGACACAGGATCAACTTATGCCGACATCATTATTCCCTCTGTCAAAAACTTGAGATAAAAGGCCGCGAACATTTTCGAAGGGTGCACCATGTCCGAAGCCCACAGCGAACTCCAAGCCAGCCTGCTCGCACAGGCGCTGCCCTACATGCAGCGTTACGAAAACAAGACCATAGTCGTGAAATACGGTGGTCACGCCATGGGCAACGTCGAGCTCGGCAAGGCCTTCGCTGCCGATATCGCGCTCCTGAAGCAGTCGGGTGTCAACCCGATCGTCGTTCATGGCGGCGGCCCGCAGATCGGCGCCATGCTGACGAAGATGGGCATCGAATCGAAATTCGAAGGCGGCTTGCGCGTCACGGACGCGAAGACGGTCGAGATCGTCGAGATGGTGCTTGCCGGTTCGATCAACAAGGAAATCGTTGCGCTGATCAACCAGACCGGCGAATGGGCGATCGGCCTTTGCGGCAAGGACGGCAACATGGTCTTCGCCGAAAAGGCGCACAAGACCATCAAGGATCCGGATTCCAACATCGAGCGCGTGCTCGATCTCGGCTTTGTCGGCGAAGTGGTCGAAGTCGACCGCACACTGCTCGATCTGCTTGCCAAGTCGGAGATGATCCCCGTCATCGCCCCGGTCGCTCCCGGCCGTGACGGCGCAACCTACAACATCAACGCCGACACCTTTGCCGGTGCGATCGCCGGTGCGCTCAGTGCCACGCGCCTGCTGTTCCTGACGGACGTTCCAGGCGTTCTCGACAAGCAGGGCCAACTGATCAAGGAATTGTCTGTCGCCCAGGCGCATGCTCTGATCGCCGACGGCACGATTTCCGGCGGCATGATCCCGAAGGTCGAAACCTGCATCGACGCCATCAAGGCCGGCGTCCAGGGCGTTGTCATTCTCAACGGGAAGACGGCTCACTCGGTGCTGCTCGAAATCTTCACCGAACGTGGCGCCGGCACGCTCATCGTTCCGTAAAGAAAATACGCCCTCCCCGGCGGGGTAAGGGCGTATTTTTTTCATTGCCCGATACGATGCGTTCAACCGAAATCGGTTGAGCGGCTCAGATTTTCCCAGGTGGCAATCTCCTCGCTCAAGGCAGCGAGCTTTCCCCGCACCAGGTTCAGCGCATCCGTGCCCAGCAGCAGGTGAACAGGCGGATTTTCCGATCCGACCAACGCCAATATGGCGGCAGCTGCCTTTTGTGGATCGCCCGTCTGATTGCCGCTCTTTTCCTCGCGTGCCTTGCGGATCGGATCGAACAGCTCATCGTAGTCGGCGATGCTGCGGTCGGAGCGCACCATGGAACGGCCCGCCCAATCGGTGCGGAACGAGCCCGGGGCGACGGCGGTCACATGGATGCCGAAATCCTTCACCTCCTTCGCCAATGCCTCGCTGATGCCCTCCAGCGCGAACTTGCTACCGCAATAGTAGGCGATACCGGGCATGGTGATGAAACCGCCCATCGAAGTGATGTTGATGATGTGGCCGGCGTGACGACCGCGCATGAAGGGCAATACTGCCTTGATCATCGCAACGGCTCCGAAGACGTTGACATCGAACTGGCGCCGCATATCGCCAAGCGGCGATTCCTCAAGCGTACCTTCATGGCCGTAACCGGCGTTGTTGATCAATACATCGATCGGCCCCATCTCCGCCTCGATACGGGCGACCACAGGCTCGATCGCATCGAAATCGGTTACATCAAGAAGCACGGCCTTGGCTCGCCCCGGCGCGAGCGCTTCGAATTTTGCGCTGCCATCGGCATTGCGAACCGTGCCGACGACACGATGGCCAGCGCTGAGCGCCGCTTCGGCGAAAGCTCGACCGAAGCCGGAGCTGACGCCGGTGATCAGGAATAGTTTGCTGTGTTTCGAACTCATGGGAGGCTCCTGGCTGTTGACGCGCTCAAGCTCGATGAGCCCTCGCGCTCTGCCTAGGTGGAGACAGTGCGACCGTCAGTCCAATATATTGCGGTGGCTTTCTTCATATCTTAAAAGTATGTCACCTCGACTTGGAGGAGAACGGATGGAACTGCGTCACATCAGATATTTTCTCGCTGTCGCCGAGGAGCTGAACTTCACCAGAGCCGCGCGACGGATCGGCATCGGGCAGCCGCCACTCAGCAACCAGATCCGCGATCTGGAAGACGAGATCGGCGCTCCCCTGTTTCGTCGCTTGCCGCATGGCGTTGAGCTGACCGAGGCGGGCCAGGTTTTCTTCCCCGAAGCACAAGCGATCATTGCCAGGGCCGAACAGGCGAAGGCTTTGGCGTTAAGAGCCGCGCGCGGCGAACTCGGGCGATTGCGGATCGGTTTCACCGGCTCGGCGGCCTTCAGCCCGATCGTGCCGTCATCCGTGCGCAGCTTTCGCCGCGCCTATCCGGAAATCGACCTGACATTGGAGGAGGCCCCTACGACCCGGCTACTCGAACGGCTTGAAACCGAGCAACTGGATGCAGCCTTCATCCGGCCCGGCGACGTGGATCCGCCCTCGTTCCGGTCGCACGCGCTCGCCGAAGAGGCCATGATGATTGCCCTGCCTTCGAGCCATCCGCTGGCGGCGGCTGCAAGTCTGCCTCTTTCTGCCCTGTCTGGAGAGCCGTTCGTGCTCTTTCCGCGCATCGCCGGCCCAAGCCTGTTCGACGGGATCATCGCCGCCTGCCGGCAAGCAGGCTTCGAACCCATCCTCGGACAGGTCGCGCCGCAGATTACCTCG
>NZ_JAELTU010000701.1 GCF_016429015.1 Rhizobium sp. ASV20 | reverse complement strand
TCCAAGAATTTCGTCGGCAGCGTCAGATGTGTATAAGAGACAGACATTATGGCATATGGCATTCGAGTCGCAATGTATCTCGGTCTTGCAGTTCTGATGGGTACCGTTTTCCTTAGATTTAAGACGGACCAGATATATGTGCAGCCGTATATCAATGCGATATTCTTCGGCGGCGCTTTCATGTCTTTCATGGCGGTTGCATACGTCCCTGCTTTTCTCGAGGATCTCGGAACCTTTCAGCAGGAGCGGGCAAACGGCCTGGTTGGGCCTCTATCATTCATGGTGGCTAATTTTCTCATTGGCCTGCCATTTTTATTCGCCATTACAGTGTTGTTTTCGGTCGTCGAGTACTGGTTGACTGGCTTTCGCGCAGACGCGTCGACGTTTTTCAAGCTGTCTCTTATACACAT
>NZ_JAELTU010000700.1 GCF_016429015.1 Rhizobium sp. ASV20 | reverse complement strand
AGGTGCTGGATATCCCGATCAGCAACCTGACGATCGGGAACCTGCCGGAGCCGCCGGACGGCATGGAAATCGCTCATGTCGATGTGGTGATCCGCCTGCGCCGCAAGCAGCAGCGTTAAGACATCTTCCGCCTGAATAGGCCTGCGGCAAAACGTCTTGTCCTACATGACGTCATCGGGATGCCGGCCGGGCTTGTGACGATAGGTCGGAAAGGTCCAACCAAACCAGAGCGCACCACCCCGCACCGCAAAGGCCGCGGCAACGCCAAGCCCTGCGGACACGAAGAGAGGAAGGGGCGTCGCATTCGCCGCGGTGAAGACGCCGGCGCCGACAATGGACGCCGTCACGTAGATCTCCGGCCGTAGCAGCACCGAAGGCTCGTTCGCCAGAAGATCGCGCAGGATACCGCC
>NZ_JAELTU010000699.1 GCF_016429015.1 Rhizobium sp. ASV20 | reverse complement strand
CAGCGGCCTTTTTTTGCTCGCGACTCACCGCATCAGTCATGAATTTCGAGTGACAAGTCTCCCTTTCTCCCTCTTCTATCCCGATCGCACGGGAAATGTGGGTGCTCCCAGTGTCAAAGTCGGTTACTGGAGACTGACAGCCCAACATCTTTGACGAAACCAGCAGGTTAGGCCGCCTCGCTATATTTAGGCACCACACTGAGATACTTTCCAGTTTGGGCTCGCATGCCTCATACTGTAACGGCCCGGGCTCCGGCTACTAGTGAGGAATCATTTCTCCCAGAGGAAAATAAGGCAACAAAACCCGAAAGAGTGTTCCCACGGAGATGCAGACCTCGTCCACGAGCAAACCCTGATCTTTTTGCGTGACAACCTTGTCTGCGGCATTTCTGCAATAGCACGTCTGTACAG
>NZ_JAELTU010000698.1 GCF_016429015.1 Rhizobium sp. ASV20 | reverse complement strand
AGCATACGGTGGAGCCGGATATTGCTTCTTTACCATTGTATTTACGCTGCTATATCAGTTCAATGAGGCGAACAGAGCAGTAAGGACAAACAGTTTCCTTTAAGTCTTGCCACGAACGACCATGAGCACGAGTGACGACTGTAAGTCTTGAAATGACAGCACGCGTAGTCCTTCTCTTACGACGTGTAGACTCCGATGAAACAATGTCCGTTGATAGCGGGAGCACGGGCAGCCTTCGTGACTTCATTGTCGCTGATTCTGAAGTGGAATCACGTAACCCACTCCGGAAGACCGACAAATACCTAGAAGTTATAGACTTTGTAGTTCTTGCTTTGAGCGATCTACGGATAGCCCTGCTGGAAGACAGTGAAGAGGCTACCTTGACCAAGAGTGTGGAGGAAAGCATACGCC
>NZ_JAELTU010000697.1 GCF_016429015.1 Rhizobium sp. ASV20 | reverse complement strand
TGTTCAAGAAGCGGGAGTTGAAATGCGGGACGTCGACAAGTGTGAGGCCGTCGTCAGGAACCCGACAGCAAATGACCTGGCCACGTTGCCGGAAAGCCGAGGCAGCAGGTCCAGCGAATTAGCCTTGAAGAAATAGAATGTGTCGTCGAGGAAATATATTCAGCGTTCAATTCATCCGGGATTATAAAAGGAGTGAGCGGGATAGAGCGCAATAGAAAAACGGAACAGGGCGCGCGCAATGAAGTTGCAAGGATCCAAAGTATTGCCATGGGCTACGTCGTAGGAAAAGGGATATCGAGTCGCAAAGAGTATATTTGGCTTGTTAGGAGGCGTGCGGTTTCATTGGCTGGTTGAGTGACGGATGGGTCCAGCTTGTTGGAAGATGCGCCGGAATGGAGGTCTCTCCACTGC
>NZ_JAELTU010000696.1 GCF_016429015.1 Rhizobium sp. ASV20 | reverse complement strand
GCAGCGTCAGATGTGTATAAGAGACAGCCATAGAGACCTACCGAACCTCAACAAGCCCACCCAGCGCAGCTACCATCGCCACCGCGTTGGCAACCCTCACCAAGCTCAAGGGCATCGGCCCAGCGACGGCGTCGTTGCTCTTGACTGTGCACGATCCTGACCGTGTCATCTTCTTTTCTGACGAGGCGTTTTACTGGCTTTGCGGCGGCGGCAAAGTATGCCCCATCAAGTATAATAACAAAGAGTATGAGCAGTTGCGAGCAGACGCGACTGCGCTGATGAAGCGCCTTGATGTGCCTGCTACGGATGTGGAAAAAGTTGCGTACGTATTGATGAAGCAGGGTAATTCTGCGGAAGCTTCAGAATCAGCTACACCCGCCAAGTCAGGAAGGCAGACTCCAGCTAAAAGCC
>NZ_JAELTU010000695.1 GCF_016429015.1 Rhizobium sp. ASV20 | reverse complement strand
GATGCTCGACAATGCGGCTTTGAAAGACCTTTTGGGAAAGAAGTGGTGACGCCCGCAGCAAGGCGGAAAGCTGTCGCTCATCTGATGGATCACCACCAGATGAGCGAACGGCGGGCGTGTAAAGCCATCGGCTTTTGCCGGATGACGATCCGTTACGAAACCAGGCGCAGCGATGACCATGACATTCGCGAGCGGATGAAGGCGCTAGCGCATGAACGCCGCCGCTTTGGATATCGACGCCTTCATGTGCTGCTCAGGCGTGAGGGTCACCTTGTGAACCACAAGCGGCTCTTCCGGCTCTATCGGGAAGAGAAGCTGACGGTGCGCAAGCGCGGCGGTCGGAAACGAGCGATAGGCACACGAGCACCGATGCTGATCCCGCTCGCCGCCAATGATCGCTGGTCACTGGAC
>NZ_JAELTU010000694.1 GCF_016429015.1 Rhizobium sp. ASV20 | reverse complement strand
GCCAAAGACTGCGCCTCAAAAAGATGGCACGGTGAAAAAGACTGCGCGCAAGGTCAATGAGCTGGCGCATGCAAACTTCCGAAGGCTAAAGCTTAGAAGCAAGGTACCAAAGGGCAGAGGAGGGTTCAAAAGCAAATTTCGGAGGAGATGATGAGCAGATGCCGCGGCATAATCAAACGGTTATGAATTATGAAGCATTTAGAGAGCGTCAGCTGGCTATTATTTGGCAATATCGGCATTGGAAAGCCTTATCAGTCGAATATACCAATGAATAATGAAATTAGCCAGAGATATCCTGCATCCAAGATTATGTTGGAAGGTTAGCTCTGCAGTTAATACGAATACAAACGCAAGTCAACTTGAAACTTTACGTCTGCCAGCCGGCAAACCTAAAGCACGGCCGGGCGACAGT